>JAVBRW010000354.1:0-5424 GCA_031547475.1 Planctomycetota bacterium | reverse complement strand
GAATACGTCGCGCACACCCCAAACGTCATCCCGGCGTCTAAACGCCGACCCGGGCAAAAAACGGGATTTTATGCCGGGATAATTCGGCGTAGACAATCGCTACACCTGAAACCCGGAGTACCATTTACGACATCGGAACCGATAATTGGCGGTTCAATCCCCGCCGCAGACGCATTCCATGCCCGCTTCCACCGCCGCGCAGCCTCCGGCGCACTTCTTCTTGTCGCTTTCCGACAACTCGTGGGCGAAATCGTTGGCAGTGCTGCAAAGGAAATCAAAGTGCGGGCCCATGATGTCGGCGGCGCCTTCGTGGGTGCCGAACATCCCGTGCTTCTGCACCAGTTCGCGCAAAATGTGCGGGTGATCGATCTGCGGGCAGGGGCGGCGCAGATCGTTGTGGAACGGCGCCTTGGACCGCATTTCCTTGAACGGCGCCGACCGCAGACATTCGCCCAGCGTTTTTTCGTGGACCGAATCCTTGGCGAAATGGACGAACACGCACGGTTCGACATAGCCCCGGGCCGTCACGTGGGCATAGCGCCTGCCCCAGGCGATGCAGCCGTCGACCGAATCGCCGTCGTTCCAGAAATCGAACACCAAAAGCGGCTTTTCCTTGCGGGCGGCCAGGATTTTTTCGCGCCGCTCCACCCGCTGCTTGCCGGTCGGGATCAGATCCATGTTCGGCTCGCGGCCGATGGGAATGTACTGGAACACCCAGCCGAAAGCGGCGCCGTGCGCGACCATTTCGTCCATAAACTCGTGGGAACAGGCGGCTTCGTGGTTCTGGCGGGTATGGGTCAGGCTGTAGCCGAACAGGACGCCGTTTTTGGTCAAATTGTCCATAGTTTCCAGAATGCGCTTGTGGGCGCCGGGACCACGCCGGGCATCGGTGAACTTTTCCGATCCTTCGATGGAAATGGCGGGGTAGATGTTTCCCAGTTCGCCGAAGCGCTTCGCCATCGCTTCGTCGATGCGCTGGCCGTGGGTGTAGACCATGAAGAACATGTCGTCGAACTCGGCGGCGATTTCCTCGAGATGCGGCCAATAGGTCGGCTCGCCCCCGGACACGGCGATGAAATGCATGCCCATTTCGTCCCGCGCCTCGGTGAGGATTTCGCGGACCTTGTCCACCGACAAGGATTCCTCTTTCGGATACTTCCAGGCATAGCAGCCTTCGCAGCGCAAATCGCAGGCCATGGACGGCGACATCAGCAGGAAGAAGGGCGGATTTTCCCCGTATTTTTGCCGGTACTTGGCGCGGATGTCGTCGCCGACGTGAATAGTGTTGAAAAACAGGTTGAACGCCAGCTTCTGTTGGGTGGATTTGGATAAAACCGGGAATTTGCGCTTCGCCATTTCGAAAAAGCCGCGCGCCGCGTCGATGCGCCGCTCCAACTCCTCGGGCGTCCCCTTGTGCTGCTCGGTCATCCGCTTTATGCCCGCCTGGCTCATCTTGTCCATCATGGACACGAGAAGTTCCGGTGTATAGCTGGAAAGGGCGGGCAGAAACGCCGACATCCCCTTGCCAATCAGGTAGTTCTTCAGCTTGGAAATATTCGCCATCATGTACCTCCTTATTACCTCACCCCCGCAGCCCCATGGCTAACGAAGAGTCCTTGCTCACCCGTATAATACACTCTGTCAGACGGGAAAGTCAACTGCTTTCGCCTTTTTCAAATTGGCGTTTTTTTTTACTTATGCACAATTTATCAGAACTTCACCCCCAACGCTCCCTTGAACTGGTGGGCGTCCTGGCTGTCGTTGCGGAAATAGTCATACCGTCCCGTAAGGTCAATCTTGGAGCCGCTATACAGGAATCCGGCGCCGAAGTTGAACCTGTTCCGGCCGGCCGGACGCTCCGCCACCGGCACCGGCACCGTTCCCGGCAAGCCGAAGAATTCCATATCCCCGGCCATGGCGTCGTTGTCGAAATCGTAGGCATAGCCGAAGGTGCCGACCAGGCGGAACAGGGACGATCCGCTACAAAACAGATCATAGCCGAAATCGAGGTCGATCGGCACCATGGTCGCCCGGCGTTCGAGCTTTCCCACCCGGAAGGCGCCGACGCCATCGTAATACTCGGTGTGTTCACGGCTTGATACATTGACGCGCGACAGTCCGACGGAAGGAACGAGGGTGAATCTGTCGACCGGCTTCATTTCGTAGCCGATCCGGGCGCCCAAAGACCAGGCGTCCGAACTGTAATCCGCCGTGCGGGCGAGTCCGCCGCGCGTATCGGACAGATCGTTGTCGAAATAGCTGTACGCGACATGGCCGTCGACGAACAACCCGCTTCCCGCCATATAGGCGCCATACGCCCCGGCCGAATAGCTGGCGATGGTGGAGGAGTTGGATAGCGCCGCCTTGTCTTCGTAATCGCCTTTCCCGTAGGCGACCGCGCCGCCCAGCGCAAACCGGCCGAGCGCCTTGTCGTAGCCGAGCATGAACCCTTTCGGCCGGTATTTGTAGCCGGAAATGCCGTAGTCCAGATCCGCATCCTCGCGCCGCTCGAATCCGCCCGCCCAGACGCGGTTGCCGAAGCCGCGCTCCGGTTCGTAGGAGGCAAGCGCGTTCGCCGAGGAAATGCCGCCGACCCGGTACGATTCGCGCACCACATGGTTGATGCGCTGGCCGAATTGCATGTTCAACTGGGTCGCCGTGTTGAACGCGGCGTTGCCCGGCCCCCACTGGCTGCCGCCGACATAGAATTCCTGCACGCCCGCGTCGGCCACGCCGCCCCGGTCGCCAATCGGCGCGCCCGGTCCGGCGATGAATGCTTCGAACACGTCGCGGTTCAGGCGCCCGGCCGCGCCTTCCGGATCGGGGGCGTATTCTGCCGCCGCCGCGTTGTAGACGGTGTCGGCCATTTCCGGGCGGAATGCGCCGGTGGCCCATAAATCGTTCAAATTGCCGGCGAAACGCGAGCGATCCGTCGCGTCGCCGAGGCCGGTGACGCCGTTCCGGACGCCGGACACCCAGAGGTTGGACAGGAGTCCGGTCGTTCCGGAGGTGGTGGAATCGAGGGCGAGCGTGTAGTGACCCATGGCGGATTTCAGGAGCGGAATGTCGCCCGATTCGAAGGTGATGGCGCCGGCGGACAGGATGGTCGAATTGCCGACAACGTGGTAGTCGAGCCGGTTCATCGCCCGCTGCAAATCGCGGGACAGGGCGAGCGATCCGGTTTTGCCGATGGTGACGGTTCCGGACGAATGGAGGGAATTGACTGTGCCGGCATTTTTGTCGTGGCCGGCCAGATAGACGCCATTCACGTCGACGCCGGCCATGCCGGTGACCAGCATATTGCCGGACGAGGCGTCGAGGGTGCCGTAGCGTTCCACCAGCAGGCGCAGGCCGGCCGCGTCCGCCGCCGCCGCGCCGGTTCCGGCCGTGCCGGTTCCGGCGATGACGCCGCCGGAGGAACCGGCCGACAAAACGCCGTGGGAGCCGACCCGAATGCTTTGCGCCGTGCCGACGCCGGCGCGGTGGGTGTCGGCGGACGGCACATAGCCGGTGTCGACAATCAGATTGCCGCCCTGGCCGATATCGATGCCGTAGGAAGGCGCCGCAGCGCCCGCGGCGGCAGTGCCGCCGACGGTCAGGATCGAATAATTGCCGAGGCGGAACGTCGAATTGCCGAGGCCCAGGCTGGCGGTCGACAGGGATGCGTACCCTTCCGTCCCCTGGCCCGAAGCAGGTCCGACGCCCCACAGCTCGACGCGGGAATTATTGGACAGGGAGGTGTCGCCGGCGACGGCGCCGGCGGCGCCGGAATCTGCACCGTTCGTGGTGGCGGTGATGTCCAGCGCTCCGCCGCTCAGGTTCAAATCTCCCGCGACGTTAAGCTTTATGGCCTGGCTGGTGGGCGGGGCCGGCCGTCCGGATGCGCCGGGCGTCAGGCCCTTTCCGACATGCACTTCGCCTTCCACATGCATGTCGCCGGCAACGCTGGTGGTCACGCCGCCGGATGCGACGGACTGGTAACCGTAGCCGAGATGGAGGGCGGCGTTTGTATCCACCGTCATTTTCGCGACGGATTTTTCGCCCGCCGCGTCGGTGGTGTTGGTGATGTAGACGGGCTGGGTGCCGGAGCCGACGGTTTCGGGAATGGCCGGGGAATCGGCCGCGCCGACATCGATAACGGTAGCGGCCCGGACCGGCAACGCGATGGCCAGCCCGACAAGAAGGGTGAGAATGGGGATGCGCATTGGTTTCGGCACTTGCCGCTCCGCTGATCAAGAGAGTCCCGTCTCTCTCTATCGGCGGTTTTTTACATAAAATGTAGTTTTACCGTTTTCATGGCTTGTCCCGCCGGACGTTTAAAACGTCATCCCGGCGTCTGAAACGCCGACCCGGGCGAAAAGCGGGATCGTGTGCCGGGATCATTCGGTGCAGGCAATCGCTCCACCTGCAACCCGGACTATCATTCATGATATCGGAATCAGTAATTGTGCATTGTGCATTGTGAATTATGCATTATGCATTGCAGTTTCAAACGCCAGTGAAGCGTATCCCACCACATGTTCCGCTTCCCCGCGAGGCATAATCTCGTGGCTGTTGGTCCAGGCGAGAATGCGGCCGTGGCGGCAGCCGCGCGCCTTGGCCCAGCCGGCCGCCGCCGCTGCCGCGCCGGCGCCGCAGGCGGAACCGTCGCGTTCGGCAATGGGGACGATGTTGTCCAGGTCGAGGTTGACCAGCGCGTCGAGGAACCGTTTGTCGTTCTGTTGTATCCATTCCAGCGCCGGCTTGCCCGTGCCGGCCGGCATGACGCCGAACGCGGCGCCGTAGTGGGTCAGATCGGTCGAGGCGACGGCCAGCACGGTTTTGCCGGTGGCGGCGGCGGCCACCGAGGCGAGTTCGCCGAGCCGCCAGGCGTCGGCGAAAAAGCCCATCGCCACCGGCACCATTTTCGCGCCGGGGAACATGTGCTTGATGAACGGCGTCTGGAGTTCGATGGAGTTGTCGCCCCGGTGGGCGGTTTCGTTGGCCTGGCCCGCCCCCTGATCGATCAGGGCGGCGGCCAGTTCCGCGTCGATCTCGATATCGCCGAGAGGCGTTTGCCAGGCGCCTTCCGCCCAGACCGCCGGGCGGGCGATGCGGACGCGGTGGTTGGCGCCGAACACGACGAAGGTGTCGATCTTCCCGAGCGCTTTCCGCGCCAGCCGGTAGGCGGCCGCCGCCACCGGTCCCGAGAAGGCAAGGCCGGCGTGGGGCGCGACAACGGCCGCCGGAGCGCCTTCGGCCTTGGCGCGGCCGAACTGTTTTTCCGACCGCTCCAGGCAGGCGTCGACTTCGGCGGCGAGCGCCGCGCCGCTGCCCGCGTACCAGTTTCCCGCCAGTTCGGCTTTTTTTATGCCCATGCCGTGCGCCTCCGCCTCATCATCGGACAAACCGCAATTTAAAGTCGCTCACGGTGGGCGGTTTCCG
>JAVBRW010000404.1:0-8144 GCA_031547475.1 Planctomycetota bacterium | reverse complement strand
CATTATACCTTTCCATCAACAATAGATACACACATATCGTAAGTCTGTTGTTGATGAAACGGTATGATGAATTCTTCGTCTTAATTGTGAATTATGAATCGTGAATTGCCCTACCGCCGCAAATACTCTTTCAGCGCCTCGATTTCCGCGTCGATTTCCGAGTCGGACGACACCAGTTCGCGGATTTCGCTGCGCAGCAGCTTGTGGAAGATATTCCTGCCCCGGTAGAGGAAATTGGTCACGTCGATTTCCGACACCCCGAGTTCCTGTCCGATTTCGCGGTAGCTCGGCGGGTTCATGTCGGCCGAGGACTCGATATAGCGGCGGAACGCGAGGTAGTAGAGTTTGCGCCTGCCTTCCGCGCATTCCTCGCGCATGCGTTCCAGCGTTCCTTCGAGAATGGACAAGGCCCAGCGCCGGTTGAAATCGTCCTCCGCCGTCTCGCCGGTGGCGAGTTCGGGCAAATACATGTCGCCCCGCTCCGAATCTTTGCCGAGGAAGTTGAGGGCGAGGGCGGCTTCCTTCCGCGCCTTCCGGGCCAGTTGTTTCGACAGGAAGCGGTTGGCGGTGACCAGGACGAAGGTGCGGAACCGCCCGCGCTCGCGGTCGGCGATGGCGACGAAATCCTTTTCGAGGACGGTGGCGAAATATTCCTGCGTCATGTCGATGGCGTCGTCGTGGTTCAGCCCGCGCCGGCGGATGTAGTAATAGACCGGCTTCCAGTAGTTGCGGCACAGGAAGGAAAGGCACTGCTCGCGATCGCCCCGGCCGCCCTCGGCGTTCTGCGCTCCAAGCACGACCGACCAGGCGGTGGTGCGAAAATGGCTGAATCCCGAATCGGCGTCGGATGCGTCCAAGGCTGTGGTTCCTGTCTATAGTGCGAAATTATCTGCGGTAAACGCCACCCCGATGTCCCACTGTGAGAATTTTCACCAGAACGATATGATCGTGTATTTCATAAATGATTCGGTATTCTCCCACCCTGATTCTGTATTCGTCCCGACCGGCAAGCTTTTTATAGCCGTGTGGGCGCGGATTCAGGACGAGGCCGTCGATGGCTTGCTCCATCCGCCGGCGGACCATTTCAGGCAAATGCTTCAGATTGCGCCGCGCCTTGGGAGTGAGCTCAAGCCGGTAGTTCATTTCGCGCCGCTCCCGAACAGTTCCTTTTTCACGTCCTCCCAGGGAATGGCCGGCTCATCGTCATATCCGTATTCATGGACGAGCGCGCTATCAATGGCGTCCTCATACCAGTCGCCGAACTCCGCCACCGGTATCATGACATATTCGACATTGTCGAGCGTAAGGTATCGCGCCGAATCGGGCAGCAGCTCCTCGCGGATGCGGAGCGGTTTCGCAAACTTGCTTACGCCCGTTTTGCCAACCGGAGCTTTCTTCACCAGCGGCTTGCCCTGCCCCGTTTTCCGGTTCTTGCCGGCGGAACCACTGGCCCTCTTTTTTATCGCGGGTGCTTTGGCAGTCATGCCTTTCCTCCGATAAAAGTTGTATGTTTGACATTATACATGTTGCATGGACAATGCCAAAGGAATTTTGTTGTATCGATCCTACTGCGGCAAACCAAGCGAAACCTCTCCCTCATTGCGGTTTCGTCTCAATCAGGTCCGACATGGACGGGATGGTGGGCGGCAACCCAACCTGATCCGGGAGGCGGAGCTCGTTTTCCCGCTGCTTGGTCAGGCGTTCGGACAGGATTTTCGCCATGCTGTATTCCATGAACAGCTTTTCCCCCGAATCGACCGAGCGTTTCAGGAAGGCGAGCGCGTTCACCGTCTCGCCCCGAACCCAGGCGCGGGCGCCGAGGTAGAAGCCGGTTTCGCACAGCGCTTCCGGTGTGTTGGCGATTTGCATGGCCTGGTCCTCGCCGAACGGATCGTCGCCGAGGTAAATGCCCGCCACCACCGCCAGCCACGGCTTGTCCGGGCCGATGTCGATCTGCTTGGCGAGTTCCTCGGAGCTCGGCGGTTTGCCCAATTTCGACAAGGCGAGCCAGCGCATGAGGGCGGGATAGGCTTTGCCGTCGTTCCGCAGATCGAGCGATTTGTCGAAATCCTCCACCGCTCCCTGGTAATTGCCCCGGAGGAAGCGGATAATGCCGCGCCGGTGCAGCCGCACGGCCAGGGACGCCTGGTTCGGCGACATGTCCACCGCCTTGTCGAACGCCGCCTCCGCTTCCGGCAGCTTGCCCGTGTACAGGGCGAGGATGCCGAGGCGGTAATCGACGTTCCGGTTTTCGGGCTGGATTTTCTTGACCAGTCCGTAATCCTTTTCCGCCAGATCGTATTTGCCCTGCGTCTCGTGGATGGCGGCGCGATCGAGGATGGCGGTGGTGTAGTTCGGGTCGATGGCGATGGCGTCCTCGATATCCTTGAGCCCGTCCTCCAGCTTGTTCTTGTACTTGAACAGGGCGAAGCCGCGGTGCTCCAGCGCCAGCTTGTATCGCGGTTCGATGGCCAGCGCCTGGGTGAAATCGGCTATCGCCTCGTCCAGGTGCCTTTCCGCCTCGTCCGGCCGGCCGTCCCGCAGGGCGCGGGCGCGGAGCTCGAGCCTGAGCTTCCCCCGGTTCAGGTAGGGGGACGGCTTGTCCGGATCGTAGAGGCAGAAATAGGAATACGCTTCAATCGCTTTTTCCGGATCGTAGAATTTACCGCCTTCCCGGCCGTACACCTGGCCGCGAATGAGCCAGATGCGCGCCAGTCCCGGGTTGCGCCACGAATCCTCCAGTTCGCCGCCGCCCCGGGCCGCACGCTCCTTGGCCTCGATGCGGTCGACCCGCTCCATCGCCTTGGCGTCGCTGCCGGTATGGGCTTCGATATAGGCCTGCCCGACTTCGGAAAACTCGTTCCCCGGATCGATTTCGTTCATGGCGGCGAACTCGGTCATGGCTTTCTGGACATTGCCTTCGATGTCGAAATAGATGAGCCCGAGGTAGTAATGGGCCATGATGTACGACTCGTCCCGCTCGTAGGCGGCCCGGTAGTCGGCCGACGCCTTGCCGATCTCGCGGGCCTGCTCGTAGGCGCGGGCGCGGGCGTAATAGGCTTCGGCCGCGTCCTGGCTGTCGTCCTCGAGAATGTTCAGGGCTGTGGTGAAAAAGTCGATGGCCGGCTGCAGGAGCTGGAGCTTTTTGGCGTTGTCCTTTTCCTTGTCCACCGCCGCCTTCGACTTGTCCATGATGTCCATGCCTTTTTCAATGGGCACCCGGGCGGCGGCGCGGCGGCGCAGGAGTTCTTTCCTCGACTCCTCCGACTTCTGCCGCTCCTCCATGGCGAGGACGAGATCGAGGTTGGCCTGCTCCCGTTTCCGCAACTCCTCCTGGACGCGGCGCTGCTCCTCGATGACGCGCATCTGCGCCACCTCGGCCTGGGCCGCCATGTGTTTGGCGCGCATCGAGGCGGCGAGGGTAAGGAGGATCGCCACCAGCATCACCGCCCCGGCCATGGTCGGCGCGCGGTGGCGGCGGATGAATTTCATCGCCCGGCCGTGCCAGCCGTCGCGGTAGGCGCTGACCGGCAGGATGTCGAGGAAGCGCTCGAGATCGCCCGCCAGTTCGCCGACCGTCCGGTAGCGCTCGTTCGGATCCTCCTTGAGCGCTTTCATGACAATGGCTTCCAGATCCCTGGGCAAGCTCGGATCGCGCTCCCGGGGCGGCACGATGGGAAAATCCTGTATGCGGCGGCGGAATTCCTTGAACGAGGTCTTGCCGACGTCGCGGGGCAGGCTGTTGACCAGTATGCGGTAGAGCATGACGCCGAGGGAATAGATGTCGCAGCGCGCGTCCGGTTTCCCCGGTTTGAAGCGCTCGGGCGCGATGTAGAGGGGCGTTCCCGCCACCAGCTTCGGGTTGTCCTCCACCCGGGTGGCGAATCCCCAGTCCAGCACGTACACTTCGCCGAACGGCCCCAGCTTGACGTTCTGCGGTTTCAGATCGAGGTGGCAAACGCCCCGGGAATGGGCGTATTGCATTGCATGGCATACCTGGAGGAAAATGTTCAATAGCCGCCGGCGGGAGAAATCGCCCTGATCGCGGCTCGAATGGATGGCGTTTTCGGCGTGCGCCTTTTTCAGCAGCTCGTCGAGGCTGACGCCCTCGACCTTTTTCATGACGAAGAACGGGCTGCCGGTTTCGTCCCGGCACAGGTCGTAGGTGGGGAGGATGTTCGGGTGTTCGAGCATGCCGCCGAGGCGTGCCTCGTTTTCCAGAAGTTTTTCGCGATCGGAAGTGTAGGGGGGCTTGACCACCTTGATGGCGACGTCGCGGTCGAGCACGGTGTCGCGGAAGCGGAGCACCTTTCCCTGCCCGCCTTCCCCGAGCACGTCCAGGTAATGGTAGCGTTCGCCGTAATCGCGCTTGGACGGATCCTCGACATCCTTGCCGTCGAGGAGTTCGGCCAAAAACCCGCCGTCCGCCCGGCCGAGCGTCTGGTTGAGCGAGGAGCCGAGCGCCTGCTCCATTCCCTCCGCCGACGGGGGGGAATGGCGGCTGGCCGAAGCGCCGGCGGAGGTTTTTTTGCCGTTCTTGATATCTATTTCCTCCAGGCAGCGGGACAGCGAGGCCGAGACGTCCTCGGCGAAAGCGTCGTTCTTTTTCTCTGCGGTCATGTTCTCTTTCCTGCCCAAGGGAACCTCCGGAGAGGGTGCCCGGACCCGGCGATGGCGGCGCGTTCCACCAAATACATAATAATACGGCCTAAGGTAATTATCGTATGAAACCGGGGGTGGGATTACAATAATCGGAAGCGGAAAAAAAATTATCGGAATTTTTCCATTTTTTTCCTGAAAGGAAACCAAATTTTGGTACATATTAGAGTTTAGAAACCATTTGCCCAAAGCCCGGCCGGTTGTTGTACCGGCGGGGGGATGGTTTTCGCGGCGGGGCGATGTTCCCGTATCCTTTAGGAGCCAAGTTATGCGTAAAAGCGTGTCGGGCGTTTTTCTGATCGCGATGTGCCTGATTGCCGCCGGCTGCGGCGGTTCCGGCTCGAGCTCGAGCAGCTCCAAGACCAAGAAAACCTACACCGCCTCGACCCAGCCCTCGCCCCGCAGTTCGTCCGGTTCGTCCGGTTATTCCTCCGGCGCGCCGGCCCGCGACTCGGGCGGCGGCGGCGCCAACCTGTTCCGCCTGCCGATGACCAACGGCCAGCCGGTGACGGTCAGGGCGCCGGCCATACTGTTCTTCTTCACGACCTGGTGCGGGTATTGCAAGCAGGCGCTTCCCGAAATCAACCGCATGGCCCAGCGCGCGCGTTCCGGCGGCATGCGCGTCTACGGCATCGACGTGAACGAGAATCCGAGCGCGGTCGACGGCTTTATCCAGCAGTACAATCCCAGCTTCCCGGTTCTGGTGGACGAGCAAAGCCAGGTCGCCCGGCGTTACGGCGTCAACGGTTATCCCACCTTCGTCGTCATCGACGCCAACAACAACATAGTGTTCAACGGCCACGACCTTCCGCGCGGGTATTGAGCGCCGACAAACGCATCCATCACGATTGGGGGCGGCCATTGCGGCCGCCCCCGCCGTTGTGCGGAGGTCCCAAAAAGGAGATCGGATTGTCCAAGCCGCTTCTCGTCGTCCAGACCGGCAACGCCGCGCCGGACATCGCCCACCGCCACGACGACATCGCAAACATATTCATCCGCCTGGGCGGCATCGATCCGGCGCGCGCCGCCATCGTTTACGCCGCGCGCGGCGAAACGCCGCTTCCGCCCGCCGCCTATTCCGGAGCGATAATCACCGGTTCCCCCTTCATGGTCACCGATCGCCTGCCGTGGAGCGAAAAGCTCGCCGTCTGGCTCCGCGAAGCGCTGGACGCCGCCCTCCCGCTGCTGGCGGTCTGCTACGGCCATCAGTTGCTGGCCCACGCCCTCGGCGGCGTTGTCGATTACCATCCCCGCGGCATGGAATTGGGAACGAAACCGATCCGCCTTGCTTCCCCGGCTGCCGCGCATCCGCTGCTGGCGGCTGTCCCGCCCGTCTTCACCGCCAATCTTTCCCATAGCCAGGCCGTAATCCGGGTGCCGTCCGGCGGCGTTGTCCTCGCCGCCTCGGACCACGATCCGCACCAGATAATCGGCTACGGCGAGCATGCGCTGAGCGTGCAGTTCCATCCCGAGTTCGACGGCGCGATCATGCGCGATTTCATCGAACAGGAAATGCGGGACGCCTGCCTGCCGCAGGCCGAAGGCGCCCGCCTTGCCGCCGACGCGGCCGACACGCCGGTGGCATTGGGCATACTGCGTAATTTCGTCGGACGGGCGACAAAGCGGTAATGCGGCATTCGTGCCACGATACGCGCGTCGATTGCCGCTGGGGCCGCCCCCTGCCGTGGATCGAAATGCCTGTTGTAACGCATACCCCGAATTTATACATGCTATCAGAACAAAACTCCCGCCGTCGCCGTCACCCGATGCGCGGTGCGGCTGGCGCTGGTGACGTAATCGTAACGGGCGCCGATATCGAATTTCTTGTAGCCGTAACGGATGCCGACACCGGCGTGGTAGGTGTGGCGATCCGCTTCGCGGCTGCGCAGCTCGGAAGAGACGGAGCCGCCGGTCTCGTTCCAAATCACCCCGTTGTACAGGATGGTGCCGTCCATGGCGTCGTTCGCGAAATTGTAGGCGTAGCCAAGGGTGCCTTCGAAGCGGAGCGTACACCATTCGCCCATGCGGTAGTCGTAATGCGCGCTGACTTCCACCGGCAGGAACAGGGCGTCGTTGACCAGATCCGTTTCCCGCTGGGTGACGATGCCGCCGAGGCGGGTGTCGTGATCGTTCAGGCTGGCCCGGAGGTAGTTGATGCCGACGGCGGGGGAGATCAGCAGGCTCTCGGACGGTCGGTAATCGTAGCCGAGATTGAGGCCGGCGGCCCAGGTGTTGCCATTGAATTCGGCTTCGGCCCAGGAAGCGCCGGCGATGGACGGATCGCGGCGGAGCGCCCGGATGTTGTTGTCGGAATAGGTGTAGCCGACGCCGGCGGTGGCGAACAGGCCGCTGGCATGGCTGTAGGAGCCGTAGAGGCCGAAGGAGTAGCTGGCGATTTCCGAATTGTTGTCGAGGGCGCCCTTGTCCTCGTAGTCGCCGTTCGTGTAGGCGAAGGAGCCGCCGACCACCATGCTGCTGGCGACGACGCGGTCGTAGCCCATGATGAAGCCGGTCGAATCATACTTGTAGCCGGAGAAGCGGTCGGATTCGTCCCGGTCGTCGGTGGCGCCGAAAGCGCCGACCCACAGGCGGGCGCGGCGGTCCTGGTTCATGGCCTGCGCGGCTCCTTCGTCGGACAGGCCGGTCCGTTTCTGGAACACGGACAGGTTGCAGCCGATCACCCGGGCGCGGAAATTCATGTCGTTCAGGAACATGCCGGCCGAGGTGATGGCGACGTCGGCCACGCCGTAGTTGTGGGCGCCGTTGATGTATTCGAGCGTGTCCATGCCGACCGTTTTGCCCCGGGGGCTGGCCAGGGCCTGGAAAATGGCGATGTTCTTGTTCCCCGGTTCGCTGTCGGCCGGATCGGCGACAATGCCGTACTCGCCGGTGACCGGGTTCTCGACCGATGCGTAGTAGATGATTTTGCCGAGATCGCGGCCGATCTGGCTGTCGCCCCAGATCGATTTCAAATTGCGGATGGCGAGATCGATGTCTTCGTCCGAATAATCGCCGTTGATTTTCCCCGATATCTTGTCGATGTACAGTTCCGTTTTGGTGGGATCGATCTTGAAGCCGAACAGGCCGAACATCGAATAGTCGGACAGGGTGGCGCGGCTGGTGATGACGGCGTCCGGGCTGGCGGTGGTGTCGATTTGCAGGATGATGTCGTTCACCTGCGCGTTCAGCGCCGCATCGCCCGTCAGGCCGACGCTGGCGGTGGAGGACAGGTTGACGTCCGAGTCGGCGGTGAGGAGGGCGGTGCGGGCGCCGGTCCAGCCGGCCACGTATTCGCCGTTGATGTCCAGCGATTTGTAGCCTTCGACACTCATGTCGGCGTTCCGGGTGGTGATGGCGCCGCCGCGCTGGACGACGACCCGGTTCTGGCTGTCCGCCGCCGTGTCGATGTTTTTGACGGTCGCGCCGAGACCTTCGGACGCGAGGACGCCGGTCGAGCGGACGGTGAGGCTGGAGCGGGTGTTGAT
>JAVBRW010000091.1:0-12385 GCA_031547475.1 Planctomycetota bacterium | reverse complement strand
CGATGCGGAGACGCGTCTCCGCATCGAAGGCGCCGCGCAAACCCAAAACGTCATCCCGGCGGGATAAGCAATTGCCGCACCCCGAGCGGGAAGTTATGCCGGGATAATTCGGGATTGACCTCGACGGCAAGGAACCCAGGTAACTTTAGAAATCACGGAATCAATAAGGATGCGCGCAAAAATAAGTTGCCTAATTTTTTCACGAGAAGCACTGCGGTATCGAATCACCCGCGCATCCCGGGAATCACGTTATTTCTGCGCGGGTCCTAAATCGTTCGGCGCGCCGCACAGGCTTCTCCGCCGGGGTGACGGGGTTGGGTTGTTTTTTCTTATGGTGCCGAGGTTGAACCCCATTTTGCATAAATCGGGTTTTGTTTCCCATTCAGCAATTCCCAACCAGGAAGCAACCAATGGAATTTTCCAATATTCTCCAGAACCTTATCAGCGGCGTCTCCATAGGGTGCACCTACGGCATGATAGGCCTCGGGGTCGTCTTCCTGTGGCAAAGCATTGAGCGGATCAACTTCGCCAACATCAGTTCCGCCATGCTGTCCGCCTACCTGTTCTATTCGTTTTACACCGTTCTCCACATGGGATTCGCCCTGTCGTTCGCGTGCAGCATCGGCCTGGTCGCCGTCTACGGGCTGCTCCTCCGCTACCTGATTTATGAGCCCATAGTCCGGGCCGGGGGCGGAAAGCTCGAATTCGTGGTGGCGACGCTGATGGTGTGCGTTTTCTGGCTCACCGTCATCATTTCCACCTACGGCGGGCTTCCCCGGGCGTTCCCGCCCGTGTTCGGCGGCATCGCCGATCTGGTGTCGGTCGGCGGCGTCCGCCTGCCGCAATATTATCTCTACATTTTCGGCGTCGTCGTCGCCCTCATGGTGTCCTTGCACATTTTCCTCAACAAAACCATGGTCGGCAAAATCATGCGCGCCGCCGCGCAGAACCCGACCGCGGCCCAGCTCATGGGCATCAATGTCAACCGGGTGACCTCCCTGTCGTTCATGCTGGCCACCTCCATCGTCGGCGTCGCCGGCATCCTTCTGGCCCCCGTCTACTTCGTCTCCCTCGAACTCGGCGGCGGCACCATCGGCATCAAGGGCTTCGCCTCGGCGGTGATGGGCGGGCTTCTCGATCCGTACGGGACGCTGGTCGGCGGCATCGTCATCGGCATTCTCGAAAATTTCTCGACCCTGTTCATCTCGTCCATCTACAAGGACGTCATCTCGTTCGTCGTCCTCATCGCCGCGCTGGTCTGCAGCCCGACCGGGATTTTCAACTGGAGCGGAAAGAAGCAGTGAGAAAACCATGAAAAAGAAAATCGCCCTGACGGCATTCGTTCTGCTGATCCTGGCCTACCCGTTCATCGAAACGTCCGATTTCCGCCTGTTCATGGTCAACAAGGCCATTCTTCATGCCATACTCGTGTCCGGCCTGGTGTTTTTGACCGGATTCGCCGGGCAGATTTCCCTCGGCCAGGCGGGGTTTTACGGGCTGGGCGCCTACGGGACGGGGCTTATCACCACCAAGCTCGGCATGCCCGTGTACGTCGGCGTTGCCGGCGGCGTCGCAATCAGCGTTGCGGCCGGGCTGCTTCTCAGCATCCCGTCGTTCAAGCTGAAAGCGTTTTTCCTCTCCCTCGTCACCATCTCGTTCGGCATGGTGGTGTGGATGACCATCAACAACGCCATCGGGCTGACCGGCGGCCCGGGCGGCTTGTTCGGGATTCCCCAGTTCCAGATCGGCGATATGTTCTTCGGCGATCGGGAATACTATTACGTGTTCGCCTTCTTTCTGGCCGCGGCCGTTCTCTGCATGTACCGGATCAAGCATTCCTACATCGGCAGATCGATGTTCGCCATCAACGACGACGAAGTGGCGGCGGAATCGTGCGGCATCAGCTCCAAGCGCTCCAAGACCTTCGCCTTTGGCTTCGCCTCCGCCCTGGCGGGCCTGAGCGGCGCCCTTTACGCCCACTACGCCGGCTTCCTCACCCCGGAGCCGTTCACCTTCCAGGAGTCGTCCAATTTCGTCGCCATGGCGGTGGTCGGGGGGCTCAGGGACTTGGGCGGCGGCGTCATCGGCGGGATGGCCCTCACCTTTCTTCCCGAATTCCTCAAATTCGAGGGCTGGCAGACCTATTATCTGCTCGCCACCGCCGTCATCGCCATTGTCTTCATCGTCCTGAAACCGAGCGGCCTGGCGCCGTTCGTCTTCCGCCTCCTCGGGAAATCCTTCAACCTGAAACGCCGGACAGGCCAGTCGCTCCGGTTCATCAAGGAGCGGAAACCATGAGCGCGCTGTTGAAGACATTCGACCTGACCAAACGCTTCCAGGGCGTCCACGCCAACAACAAGGTCAACCTGACCATCGAGAAAGGCTCGATCACGGCGCTGATCGGCCCGAACGGTTCGGGGAAGACCACCTTCATCAACCAGGTGTCCGGCGCCATGCCCGCCAGCAGCGGGCAAATCGTGTTCGAGGGGCAGGACATAACCGATTTCGAGGGATTCCGCTACGCCGAGATGGGCATAGCCCGCACCTTCCAGCGCATCAACCTGTTCAACAGCATGTCGGTGGTGGAAAACGTGCTGGTGGCCAGGAAGAAATTCTTCAAGTCGTGGCTGTTCGACATCGTCTTCTCGACGCCGCGCCTGAAGCGGGAGGAGGTGGAGCAGTTCGAGAAATCGATGGAGATTCTCCGCCTGCTCGGCATCGCCGATTTGGCGTTCGAGAGCCCGCTCACCCTTCCCTACGGGAAAAGAAGGATTCTCGAAATCGCCCGCGCCTTCGCCCTCGAGCCCCGGCTCATCCTTCTGGACGAACCGGCCGCCGGCATGACCAAGGACGAGTTCAAGGGCATCATGCAGATTATGCACATCCTCAAGGACAAGGGCATAACCATGCTGCTGGTCGAACATACCATGGAATTCATCCGCGAAGTGTCGGACTACGTCTATGTCCTCAATTTCGGCGAAATCATCGCGGAGGGCAAATTCGAGCACGTGACCAGGCAGGAGTGCGTCGTCAACGCCTACCTCGGAGGGGACGAATAATGTCTTTCCTGAAAATCGACAACCTTTCGGTGGCGTACAACGGCATTTTCGCGCTGCGCGGGGTCGATATAGAAGTCGGTTTGGGCGAAGTGGTCTCCATCCTCGGCCCGAACGGAGCCGGCAAAACCACTCTCCTCCGCACCATATCCGGCCTGGTGCAACCGAGCGGCGGCAGCATCGCCTTCCGCGATCAATCGCTTCTCGGCCTGCCGCCCTACGCCATAGTCAGGAAGGGCGTCGCCCATGTGCCGGAAGGGCGGCAGGTGTTCCCCGCCCTCAGCGTGCAGGAAAACCTCGAAGTCGCCTCGTCCCTTCTGAAAGCGGACGCGCGGGCGGATCAGATCAAGTTCGTCTACGATCTTTTCCCCGAACTGGCCCGGCGCAAAAAACAGCTTGCCAGCACCCTGTCCGGCGGCGAGCAGCAGATGCTGGCCATTGGCCGCGCCATGACCTTGGGGAGCGATCTCATCATGGTGGACGAGCCGTCCATGGGGCTGGCGCCGGTGGTGGTGTCCCGGATTTTCAAAACGCTCCGGGAAGTGATGCGCCAGCGCTGTCTCACCCTTCTCCTTGTCGAACAGAACGCCAAACTGTCGCTGCCCCTCAGCGACAGGATTTACATCCTTACTCAGGGCAGAATAACCCTGAGCGGCAAGGCCGACGAACTCATGGGCCAGGAAGAGATCCAGGCCATGTATTTCGCGGGTAAATAAACGCTGTTTTTTGCCTTCAATCGACAATAATCACGCCCGTTTTCCGATAGGCCAATCCCGCCGCCGATTTGACAACTTCCGATTCAGGGTTACAATGGAATAAATCCGAATTCCACGGAACCCATGATGAACTTAGGGCCTGTAGGCAAATTTCTTGAATGTAACGCTGTGATTCATAGTCTGTTATCTGGAGCCAGTCAACTTTTTCCGGAGGCCGCCTATGAACCGTTAAAAATACGACAGCGACTTGACCGATGCCGAATGGGAAGTCTTTGAGAAGACGATGCAGGAGGTTCGCAAGTCTAATATAGAGGTCGAAAGCCCGTCATTGGGCGTAGGGAGATGGTAAATGCCATTCTCTACTTAGGGCCTGTCAGGAAATAACTATAGCAACTTTTCAACAGAAACGCAGCTATAGCGCATTCGATAAAGGCCCCGGTGCTTCATTTATTATCTGACAGAACCTTACTCTTGCGTCCGCCGTGGTGAATTGCCAGTCGACCTTCTTCGGTTTGCGATTTCGGTCCGTCGTCCAATTCTCCGCTTCCCGCCGCATTGTCTTGACGGCGGCTGCACTGGTCTTCAATGGCCATTCTTCAAGCGTTCATTTGAATGCACTCACTTGTAATATACCTCGAACGTCCTGCATCCATTGGGCGATTCAAATGGACCGTGCGGCATGTTGGGGGGGCGCACCGTCACCATCCCGGCAGAAATCACCCGGCCGTTGCACACCTGGGAGCCTTCAATCATGTAGCATTCCTCCCATGTGTCATGGGACAGCACCCGGGTGTCCTTCGTTCCTGCCGGCCAAATCGACATGCTGGTCTGGACACCCGTATCCGGGCACTTGGCGATGATCATCTGCATCACGCCTTCGGGATAGCCTTCCGGGTGGAACCATTTTCCGTTCGTCATGGGGTCGAACCACTCGAGTTCCTGTTTCGCCATATTCGCTCCTCTTCTGAAGACTTTCTATGCCGGTTACCATCGGATCAGACGCGGGGGGTGTGTTCGACCAGCCACCGCTCGGACATGTTCTGCAAACTCAGGTTGGCGGCGTCGTACCGTTTGCCGTCTTTGATGACGAATTCGGGATAGCGGAGGTTTTCGAAATCGTCGACTGGGTTTTTGGTGTAGACGACCAGATCGGCGAACTTGCCCGAGTCGATGCTGCCAAGGCGGCCGTCGAGGCCAAGTATCTTCGCCCCGTTTATGGTAATCGCCTGGAGGCAGTCCATGATTCCCATTCCGTAGTCCTTCAAGAATTCGATCTCGTGGAGGAGATCGCCCATGGAATCGGTGCCGGCAGCGATCAATACGCCTTCGGCCAGGGCGTTCCTGCTGGCCGACTCGAAATAGGGACGCATCGGAATATTTTCCGCCGCCCAGTCGTCGCCGCGCGCGAAAACCGGGTTCGAGGTGTTCCGGTAGGCGCTGATGGTCGAGACGAGGGCGATTCCTTTCTCCCGCATCTTTTTCGCCTGTTCGCGGGACAGGTAGGCGCCGTGGTGGACGGCGTCGACGCCGGCGTTGATGACCCGATCCAGCGCCTCGGTGCCCATGGCGTGGACGGCGACCTTGCGGCCGGCGGCGTGCGCCCGCTCCACCACCAGCGCGATCATTTCCTGGCTGAACCCGGCCTTAACCGGCTGGCCGTGGGAATCGGGTTCGACCGGTTCGTGGCTGCACATCAGTTTTATCCACTCGGCGCCCTTGGCGATGTTGTCGTCCACGTCCCGTTTCATCTGTTCCCAGTCGGCCACCTCCTTGGCCAGTTCGTTGCAGTGGCCACCGACGCTGGTGAGGAAGCGGCCGGAAATGATCATTCTGGGGCCGGGAATGACGCCGGCTTCGATGGCTTTCCGCATGGAAAAGCTCAGATCGTGGATGGCGCCCGCTTCGAACAGGGTGGTTATTCCGCTTTTGAGGGAGAATACGGCGTCGCGGACGGCGCGAATGCCGAGATCGGCGCCAATCATGCCGGCACAGGAACCCTGCGGGCCGAACAGCGGGCCAATTATGCGTTTGTATGACTGGTGCTCGTGCATGTTGACCAGGCCGGGCATAAGCCATTTCCCGGTCAAATCGATCGTCGTGTCCGCCGTGGCGTCGAGTTTTTTCCCCGTGCGGGCTATCTTGTTTTCCTCGATTAGCACATCGACGCCGTCTTCAACTTTCTTGCCGGTGACGTCGACCATATTCGCGTTTTTCAGCAATATTAACATTGCAACTTCTCCTTGTGACATGGAAGGTCATTTCACGAAAAGATTGGGAAGGTAGGTCACGAACCCGGGCACGTATGTGATCAGCATCAACACCACCATCAGCACGATAAGCGGCTGCCATAAATCCTTGAACATCGCCTTAAGGGGAATTTTGGCAAGGCTACTGGTGATGAACAGGCAGACGCCGAGGGGCGGCGTGCACATGCCGATGGTCAGATTGACGGCGATGATCAGCCCGAGGTGCACGGGGTCGATACCGAAGCTCTTGGCAACCGGCAGGAAAAGCGGGGAAAAGATGAGCACGGCACTGTTGGTGTCGATGAAAGTCCCGGCGATGAGCAGGACAATGTTGACAACCAGAAGGAATATGTACTTCGACTTGATGGTCGCGCTCATGAAGGCGGTCAAGGCTTGCGGGATCATCTGGACGCTCAGCACCCAGGTGAACAGCGAGGCAAAGGCGACGACAATAAGCACCATGCCGGTTGTTTTCGACGCTTCGATGAGCGATTCGACAATGCTCCTTACGGTGAGTGTGCGGTAGACGAATATGCTCACGACCAGCGCGTACACAACCGCAATGGAGGCGGATTCGGTGGCGGTAAAGATGCCGGTCATGATGCCGCCCAGCACTACGATGGGAACCAGGAGGGCGAGGCCGGAGCTTTTCACCGCCCCCAGAATCTGCGCCTTGGTCGCCCGGTCGGGACGTCCGACATAGCCCCGTTTCTTGCCAACGAAATAGCTGTAAATCATCAGGGCGATTCCCATGAGAACGCCCGGAATAATGCCGCCGATGAACAGTTTGGCGACCGAGCAGCTCGCGACCACGCCGTAGAGAAGAAGGGGAATGCTGGGGGGGATCATGGGACCTATGGAAGCGGACCAGGCGAGGAGCGACGAAGTGAAGGGGCGGTCGTACTTCTTTTCTATCATGATCGGGATCATGATGCCACCGATGGCGGCGGCGGCGGCGATGGCGGCGCCGGTCAGGGAGGCGAAAAACATGCAGGCAAGGACACTGACCATCGCCATGCCGCTCGGAAGATGCCCGACCAGGGCGTCGGCTAGGTTGATGAGGCGGTCGGACATGCCGCCCTTCATCATCAAGGACCCGGCGAGGGTGAACAGAAGGACGGCAGTCAGGGTGGTGTTGTCGATGCCGGAGAAGATGCGCTGGGTGACCATGTTGAAGGTCACGCCCATCTGGGCAATCTGCAGGGTCGAGACGATGCCGATGGCGAAGGCGATGGGCAAGCCGGCGAAGAAGGCGGCAAACAGAAGAGTGATTATCATCATGATCCCACCTCCTCCGGTTTCAGCAGACGCCGCAGATGTGCAATCACGAGCTGCAGATAGTAGTAGGACATGATGGCGAAGCTGACGGGGACGGCGGCGTACATGTAAGTCATCTTTATCGGGATGAAGGGCGCGTTCTGGTTGAGTCCGGTCAGGGCGTAGCGATAGCCGATGCAGGTCACGAAAACGCAGAAGACCATCACAATCGAAAGGAGAACCGCCTCCACTATGTCCCTGGTCCTTTTAGCCAAGAACGAGAGGACGATGTCCAGGTTGATGTGATCGTTGTTCTTGGCCGACTAGGCGGCGCCGCTGAACACCGCGTAGATGAAGGACATGCGCAGAACATCCATGCTCCAGCCGATGGGGAGCTGGGTGATGAAACGGGAGATGATTTGCAGGGTGGAGACGATCAAGACCGACGCGGCGCTGACCACCATTATGGTTTTGAGCACGACGTCGAGGATGGCGCTGAGTGTTCTCATGTAAACCCCCTCGAATGACAGTGTCGGAAGTTCGGCGGCCAGCCGCCCGGGCGCCGTGTCCGCCCGTGCGGCCGGCATCTCGTCAACGTGACGCCACGTATCCACGGACCTTCTTGACCAGGGACGTGTCGAACAGCGCCTTGATTGCGGATGTATCTTCGAAGCCGGCGGTGGCCTTCTTGAAGCTGTCGAGATCGGGATTTTCCTCGATGGTCATTCCCGAATCCTTGCAATTCTTGAGTTGCTGGGTCAGGAGGCTGTCGACCACCACCCGTTGCTGCGCGTTGGCCTCTTTTATGCTTTCCTCGAGCCAAGCCTTTTCCTGGGCGGAGAGCGAGTTGTATAGGACGAGGTTCATGAGAACGCCGCCGGCGGAGTAGGTGTGGCCGTCCAGGACAAGGTATTTCTGGACTTCATAGAATTTCTGGGAGGCGATGGTGCTCATCGGGTTTTCCTGGCCGTCGATGACCCCCTGCTGCATGGCGCTGTACAATTCGTTAAACGCCAGCGGCGCGGCGGTGCAGCCGAGCTGGTTCATCAGCGTTTGCCAAGCGGCGGTTTCTTGGACGCGGATAAGGAGCCCCCTCATGTCGGAAGCCTGTTTTACAGGGCGCTTGTTGTTGGTAAAGTGGCGGAAGCCCAGCTCCATGATGGCGAGATTCCGCAGACCCACCGCCTCGTATTTCGGCTGCAGAAGCGGAAGAATGAAGTTGTCGGTGGCGTCGCGCGCTTGCTTGACATCGGAGAACAGGTAGGGAACGCTGTAGAGCTGTCCGTCCGCCACCCAGGCGGCGGCGGTGCCGTCGACGGTGGCGACCGCCATGTCGAGGCTGCCCATGATGGTCTGCTCGACCATTTCGCGCTCGCTGCCAAGAATGCTGTTGGGGAAGACGTCCACCTGCATCTGCCCGCCACTCTTCTCGTTCAGAATCTTTTCGAACAGGCGCAGGCCGATGATGTGCACGTGCTCTTCCGAACCATTGCAGCCTACGCGGAGCCGCCGGGCCGCCGCCGCGGCGCATTGCGAGGAAAGCCCGAGAAGCGTAAACAACGATAACGCAACCGCTGTGAACAAGAGATTTCTTTTCATGGCATGCACCTTTCATGGACAAGGATCTGAATACGAAAATTAATCGAAAGAGCGAAATTTTAATTTCACACATAGAAATTAAATGTTGACTCCTCGCCCCCTCCTTCTTGCTTAAACCGAAGTGTTCGAAATAGGTGTGCGCTGATTGCATGTAGCGCGAGTAATGCACTAGGGCCGTGTAAAAACTAAAATTACGGGTAGTTCTTTCAGCCCGATTAAAGTCCGGATAGACAAGGTGTGTTTTGTGCCCGAAAATTTTTACTTTAACGGGTATACGGCGCCAAGAATATTGAACAGGTGGCATGCCATAACGGCGAGAGTGAATTGTCGGTGATATTGATACTGGCGTTTCAGGATGTGTGAATGTTACGGCGCAAGCGGCAGCTGTTTGGAATTATCGTCGCCTTGGTTGGACGAACGACGGGCGTAGGCTCAAGCCTGCACCTTCAAATTAAGCGAGTTGAATATCTTGTCGTAACCGCAGAGATCGTAGGTGGTGCCTTCGCCGGCGAAGATACGCTTGGCGAGCAGGCTTTCCTTTTCCTCGCGGGCGACCGTCTTTTCATACACTTCCTGGGCGATTTCCTTGGGAATGACCACCACCGCGTCGTTGTCGCCGAATATTATGTCGCCAGGACTGATACTGACGCCGCCGATGACCACGGTCTGGTTGATGGTGCCTTTGGCCAATTTGCTGGTGGTGAAGACATTGATGCCCGAGGAAAAAACCGGGTAATCGAGTTCCTTGATAAGCATCGAGTCGCGAACGGCGCCATCGGTGACCAGGCCGGCGCTTTGCCTCGCCTTTGCCGAGGTAGACATCATGCCGCCCCAGAGGCCACCGCTTCTATTGTAGCCGTTGCAGGCGATGACCATGACGTCCCCGGGCTGCAACATGTCGATTCCCTTATGGAGCATCAGGTTGTCGTCAAAGTAATTGCGAACGGTGAGGGCGGTGCCGCACATGCGGGTGCCCGGCCAAATGGGTTTGATGTTTCCCGGCAGTGCGTTTTTCTGCATCACCTCGTAAATGGATGCGCTTTCCTCAATTGTGGCAAACTTGGCTACCAACTCTTTGGACGGCTTGTCGTAATTAGTGACGACATCGTAGTCGGGCATGAAAGACCCCCATTCTCGGTTTTATTAAGTGAAATTTAAATTCCACTAGTCAAAAATAGTATACCGCATCCCCACCCTTAGTCAAAAAAAAATACAAAAATATTGTGCCCCGGAACGATTTCCTATCAATCAACCGAGTGCTGGATCATGGCGGATATTTTTCCGGAAATTCGGAGCAGAATCGTCCGGATAGCGTCCATTTTTTCCGGTGTCATACGGAGCGACGGCCCGGAGACGCTGATGCCGGCTACCACCTTGCCGTTGTAGTTATGGATGGGCGCGGCGATGCAGCAGGCACCAAGTTCGGTCTCCTCCTTGTCATAGGCGTAACCCTGTTTCCTGACCTGTGCGATCTCCTGGAGGAGTTCATCCGCCGAAGTGATGGTATAGGGCGTGAAAGGCGTGAAGCCGCGCGTTGCGTACAGGGATCGGATGCGTTCCTCGCTGTAGTTCAGGAGTAGGTTTTTGCCTATCCCCGAGCAATAGAGTGGCACGCTTTTGCCCACTTTCTGAAGCGTCTGGAGGATGTTATTGGGCCCGTCCACCGTGTCGATATGGACCACCTTGCTGTCCTGATCTATCGCGAGGCAGACCGATTCCTGGCACTTCTGCGACAATTCCTTGAGATACGGCCTAGCGATTTCAATCAGGCTGAAACTGGCGCGGAACTGATTTGCGACGCGGACAATCTTGTAAGTGAGCGTATATTTTTGCGATTCCGCATTCTGTGTCACATAACCGCTTTCTGTCAGGGAGATCAGAAGCCGTAACGTCGTGCTTTCCGGAATTGAGACCGTTTCCGCGAGTTTCTTCAAGCGAATGGGCTTGCCGTGCTCGGCCATCGCCTCCAACACGGACAGCACCTTTGTCACTGATTGGTTGTTCTTCGTAGTCTTTTTGGATTCACTCATAATCAATCAACGCTCCGCCACCAGAATATTATTTTATTAAATATGACAT
The DNA here is from genome assembly GCA_031547475.1 of Planctomycetota bacterium. GTDB lineage: Bacteria > Planctomycetota > SZUA-567 > SZUA-567 > SZUA-567 > JAJBSZ01. The sequence continues at coordinate 1,432 of JAVBRW010000091.1, read as the reverse complement.
TGACGATCGATTGCGAATAATGGCATTGATATTTTACTATGTAAAATAAAGATAATCAAATGACATTTCAGATAATTGATATCCCCTGCAAGGCTAACGCATGATAAAGTATTACCTTGTACTTTCGCTTTGCGATTAAAGATTTTGTGATTCCGACCGGAGTGAGCGTCCCCGAAGAGCGCGAATGAAGTGGAGGAATCAACCGTAAAAAAAGAAACAAATTTTTTGATGATCGCCCGTGCGTGAACACGGCTATAAGCAAAAAGGTTCCCGCCCCCTTCGGGCCTCGGGAAGAATCCGCCGGCGCTTCCGTTCCTTTTTTTAAGGAACGGAGCGGGATGCCTATTGGATGTGCTTTTTTTCGCACATTGGCCCTGGGCATCCGACGAAAAAGCGGAACGGGTGTTGACAAAATTTCAGATGGATTGTATACTAATTATAAACGGTTGGATGAAATTGCCCTTATTTTGCCTGGTTTTAAAAATGAGCATTGACAAATAGTTGTAAAATGAAATTGATGTTGACAATAATTGGCGATGGAGTTGTGATGTCATGAGCTATGTGCAAGACAATTTCGATTTGCTGTCCCGAATCGGAAAATGCATCGCCAAAATGTTCGGGCCGAACTGCGAAACCGTGCTGCACGATTTGACCCTGCCGTACGATCACACCATTGTCGCCATCGAGAACGGTCAGGTGACCGGCCGCAAGGTGGGCGACTCCGGCACCAACACCGGCCTCGAACTGCTCCGGGGCACCGCGAAATGCACCGATCGCTACGGCTATGTGAACCAGACGGACGACGGCCGCATACTGCGCTCCGCCTCCCTGTACATCACCGACGATTCGGGCAAGGTCTGCGGCAGCCTGTGCATCAACTTCGACGTGACCGATTTCGTCGCCGGCGCCCGGAGCGCCAACTATTTTTCCAACATCAACGACGGCGATCGGGTCGAGGAATTCTTCACCGGCAATGTGGACAGGCTGCTCGATTCCATGCTGAGCGAGGCGGTCCGCAAATGCGGCAAAGACGTCGAAGAGATGACCAAGGACGACAAGACGGCGGTGGTCAAGCATTTGGACGCCAAGGGCGCGTTCCTTATCAAGAAATCGGCGGAACGCATCGCCAAATTCCTGAACGTGTCGAGATTCACCCTCTACAACTATCTCGGTGAAACGCGCGAGCCGTGAAGCGCCGCGCCGCTTGTGTTTCCTGTTCATGCATCGATAAACGCATCGATCGCCGGTAGGGGCGGCCCCACAGTACACGACTATTGTTCGGTGCCGCCCTGCCAATCAGCGCTTCCGGCACAAGTTACCCCACCCTCACCCTACCCTCTCCCCGCCCGGCGGGCGAGGGAAAACTTTGGGGGGGGAACAGGAAGAGAGAAACCCAAAAACAGTAGGAGTGCTATCCAAATCAAAACCTCGG
>JAVBRW010000120.1:0-10648 GCA_031547475.1 Planctomycetota bacterium | reverse complement strand
CCCCCCAAAAAACCCCCCCCCACACCCCCTAAAACGTCACCCCGGCGTGCACTCGTTGAACCGGGAAAAAAGCGGGAAGTTGAGCCGGGGTCCAGCGGACAAAACACACGCCATGGGACTGTACCGACCGGTCCAAATGCGAACTTGCATTCTTTCAAGTAATTGTCGGTTCACACCGCCGCGACGGCATTCTCTTCCACCGTCGCGCTGTCCTCGACGGCGGGTTCGACAATTTCCGCCTCCTTGGTTTCCTGCGAGCCGCGCAGGCTTTCCAGCATCTGCGCCAGCAGCGATTTGCCGTCCTTCAGGTTGAAGAACAGGCCGTCCGGACCCATGCGGAGATTGTCGGCGGAAAAGCCGGAAGCGAAAAACGAGGACGACATGTAGTTGGCCATGTAGGAGCCGTTCATGCCGCTGATGCCGAAATTGTTGCCGCCCTTGCCGTTGGTGGCGCTGCCGGTGGCATAGTCGCCCAGATGCGAAGCCAGGCTGTTGCTCGAGTAGGAGGCGCCGAACGCGAACTGCTGCAATTGCTGGTACTGGCTGCCGCCCTGCCCGCCGGCGTTCTGCCCGAGGCCGGAAATCATGGTCTGGGAAATATAGAACTGGATGGTGAAGGAACTCATCATGGACGCCTGGGCGAACGACATTCCCTTCGACGACTTGGCCGTCTCGTCGGCGCCGGCCGCCGCGTCGCTTTCGCCCGACTCTTCCGACGCGGCGTCCTCGATGCCGAAGAATTTCTTGATCATGTCGCTGAAACGCTTGTTGAAATCGGTCGTCAGATCGGCGGCGGCCAGAATATCGCCGCTGTTTTCATCGCGGTGGAACTCGCCGTAGCGGATTTCGGTATAGGTGATGGTGACGGTGCGCTGGACATGGCCGGCATTGACATTCATCAGATTGTTGCCCGCGTTCATAAAGCCGGAAATGGCGTCCTCGAGCTGCTTGGCGAGCCGGTTGTTGCCGAACAGGCCGGACAAAAGGTCCGGGGATACCGTCACCTGATCCCCGCTGTCTTTTTCATACAGTTTTTTCAAGCCTTCGATGCCGGAACCCGCTTCGCCCGCCTTGATTTTGACGTCGGGGAAACGTTCGGACAGCTTGGCCAACGCGGACTCGATACCATTGCTTTTGCCTTTTTCCTTGCTTGCGTTGAGCAACTTGGAAAACGCAGCGTCGATGGCGCCGTCGCCGCCGTTTTTCTCGGAAATGCCGTTGCGCCAATTGGAAGCGATGGTATTGATAGCGTTCATGATAGTCTCCCGGCCCGTTTTGGGGCAGATTAAAAGGATTAGTCCGACAACGCGGCACAATGCAACTACCATGCCTAAAATGCCAATTCGGGAAACCTCGGCCAAAACATTCTGGAACTTTAATAAAAATGGCACGTTGTGGGATTTTTTTTTGCCGCGCGCGCCTGCCCCGCTTGGGGAGGGTTTTTCGACCGAAATTGAACGGCAAATTTGGTGGAAATTTTCGCCGATCGGAGCGGATTGCGCTTGCGATAGGGCAAGTTTTGCCTATCTTAGAAAAAGTGGGTTGCTTGACGCGGGATTTTTTCGCATTTGACGGCGGCACCGGCGCCGCCGCCCGGCTCGGGAAGGCATCGATATGAGCGGCTTGCTGATTTTGGCGGTTTCCTTTGTGATTTTCCTTCTGGCTTATCTGCTGTACGGCCGCTGGATGGCGAACAAATGGGGCATCGACCCCAACGCACCCACGCCGGCGCATTACCTCAAAGACAATGTCGACTACGTGCCGGCCAAGCGCAGCGTCGTGTTCGGCCACCAGTTCGCCTCCATCGCCGGCGCCGGACCGATCAACGGCCCCATCATCGCCGCCATGTTCGGCTGGGTGCCGGTGCTGTTGTGGATTGTCTTCGGCGGCATTTTCTTCGGCGCGGTGCAGGATTTCGCCGCCATGTACGCGTCGGTGAAAAACAAGGGCAAAACCATCGGCTACATCATCGAACTCTATATCGGCAAGGCGGGGAAACAGCTTTTCCTCGTGTTCGTCTGGCTGTTCTCCATCCTGGTGGTGGCCGCTTTCGCCGATATCGTCGCCGTCACCTTCAACGGATTCATGCCGGACGGCGCCCTGAACAACGCCAACGCGTCGGTCGCCACCACCTCCATCCTGTTCATCGCGGCGGCGGTCGGCCTCGGCATGTACCTCAACAAGAAAATGCCCAGCGGCTATGCCTCCGCCATCGTCGCCATCGTCCTTCTCGTCGCCTGCATCGCGCTCGGGCTGGCGTTCCCTCTCTACGTGGCGAAATCGTACTGGCTCTATTTCGTGTTCATTTACATTTTCGTCGCTTCGGTAACGCCGGTGTGGGCGCTGTTGCAGCCGCGCGACTACCTGAACTCGTTCCTCCTGGTCATGATGATTATCGCCGCCTTCGTCGGCGTCATCTACGCCAACCCGACCATGAACATCGCGCCCTTCAACGGCTTCGTGGTCAACGGCCAATACCTTTTCCCCATCCTGTTCGTCACCGTCGCCTGCGGCGCCGTGTCCGGCTTCCACAGCCTGGTGGCGTCGGGAACCGCGTCGAAACAGGTGGACAACGAGCGCGACATGCTGCCCATCGCGTTCGGCGGCATGCTGCTGGAGTGTTTGCTGGCGGTGATTTCCCTCGTCGCCGTCGGCGCCCTGGCGGTGGGGGGCAAGCTGCCGACCGGCTCGCCTCCGATGATTTTCGCTTCCGCCATATCCGGATTCCTCTCCGGCATGGGCCTTCCCGAAGCCACAGTCTACACCCTCATCACCCTGTCCGTCTCCGCCTTCGCCCTCACCTCCCTCGATTCGGTGGCGCGGGTGGGCAGGCTGGCGTTCCAGGAACTGTTCCTCAACTCGTCCGATTCGTCGCAGACCGGCCCAATCGCAAGCATATTTGCCAACCGCTACGTCGCGACCTTCTTCACCCTGTTGATGGGGTATCTCCTCGCGTTGCGGGGTTACGCGGACATCTGGCCTTTGTTCGGCTCGGCCAACCAGCTTCTCGCCGCCTTGTCCCTCATCGCCTGCGCCGTGTTCCTGAAACGCACGCGCCGCGAAGGCTGGATGCTTTACGCACCGATGCTTATCATGCTGTTGGTCACTTTCGCCGCCCTCGCCCTGACCATCCACAAGCTGGTGGTGAAGCTGGGCACCGAAGGCTCCGGCTTCAACTACGCCTCCGACGGCCTGCAACTGGTATTCGCCGCGCTTCTCCTCATCCTCGGCATATTGGTGGCGCGGGCGGGGATGCGGAAGCTGCGGTTCAAGGCGTAAGAGCCTGTTGCCAAATTCAACTTGAATCGGAGGTGGCGTTTGCATAGGCTTCAGGCAGGACCTTTTTTTTTTGGACCTGCGCAGAAAAATTTCCTTTGAGCGGTTCGGGACGGCAGTATTCATCCCACGGCGGAATTCTCGGCCGCATACTGTAAATGCCCGACGGTATAGAATGGTTGCCGATGCAGGAGGAAAGTCTCGAATGGGAGGAGTGAGGACACGCTTTGATTGGGCGGAATTTGCCAAATATGCCCACGCTCTCACCAATGAAAACGGCGGCGGAACACGCGGGCATGGGAGTCCGGGCATACATTTTAGCCTGCAATCCTAAATCCCAGCTTTCATTGATTTTGGCAACTCATACCATAGCTTCACGACTGCGGAGAGGTCATCATCATCGAACAGTGGACGCCGCGGCAGGGGAATATCGACGCGACATTGCGGCTGGAGGAGGAGTGGTCGCACCGGAGCGCCACGTACCTGGATGGTTTGCCGCGGCAACGCAAGGCAGACGCTTGATCACAAAGAAGTGCAATCGTTCACAGCACTTTTGTTGTTCCCCGAAAACACCGCTACGCTTCACTCCTCGCTCCGCAAGAACTCGAAATACCTGTGGACGGCTACCAATTCAGACGCCGATTCCGGAAGAATAAACCGACATTTTCCGCAAAATAATTTGACAAACAGTAACCTACGATATAAAATGAGATCGTTCCCATGAAACAATTGCTTTCGCCTTCATCTTTGACCCTATTACCCAAAAACGCCTTGTTTCAGTCGCCCGCTCCTATCACTTCAAAACATATTGGGCAGTCTATCGCGTCTTATATACGGCAAGCATGACATTTTCGCGTGAAAAGGTACAAGCGTCAATAATTTACAATGAGAACGCTCTCATTTTATTTCGCTTGTACCCATGATGCTGCATTGCATTCAAACGCGATCTCAGCCGATGGCGACCGGGAGGGGACAGTTCTTGAATGAAACAATCTTCCAGGCAATAGTTAACGGCATTCTGATAGGAGGATTTTATTCCCTAATCGGAATGGGGTTGAATTGCATCTTCGGCGTGATGAAAATAATCAATTTCTGCCAGGGCGAATTGTTGATGCTTGGCATGTATGTCGCCTACGGCCTCAATCATTACCTGGGCATCGATCCGTACCTGAGCGTCCCGTTGGTCATTGCCATAATGTTTTGTTTCGGGGGGATGGTACAGGATTTTCTTATTACGCCCTCGCTTAAACACGAAGGCACAACCACAAATCTCCTCTTCCTGACGGTGGGATTGGGGATACTCTTTCAAAATCTCGCCCTTATGGTGATAGGCGCGGATTACCGCTCGATAAAGACCTCCTACTCCACCCACACGCTCTCATTCGACGGCTTGTCCATGAGCGTACCCAAGCTTATCAGCCTGGCCGTCCTTCTTCTGATGACAATTCTCTTGTTCGTATTTTTCAAATACTCGAAGACGGGAAAGATGATTCGGGCGACATCGCAGAATCAGATTGGCGCACGGTTGGCCGGAATCAGGATAAAATGGATCTACATGGTGATTTACGGGTTGGGAGCGGCGATTGCCGGCATCGCCGGATGCCTTCTCCTGCCCTTCTACTTCGTCCATCCCATGGTGGGGGCGACATTCAGTCTCCGGGCGTATGCGGTCGTCGTGCTGGGCGGGCTTGGGAATATCAGAGGCGCGTTTGTCGCCGGCATTGCGCTCGGCCTTTTGGAAACTCTCGGATCGCTGGTTGTCGGTCCCGCCTTCAAGGATTCCATCATCTTCATCAGCTTCATCCTGATACTGGTATTGCGCCAGAAATTTCTTTTGAGACGGGCGGGATAGACGGCCATGACCAACAAGATAAAATTATTGATTATCGTTCCTCTATTGATCATATCGCTCTTTCTCCCGGCGTTCATTCATCACGAACCATATATTGTCCATATTTTCATCATGACTTTTTACATCGCTTCCGCTTCGATGGCGTGGAGCATCCTGGGCGGCCTGACCGGCCAGTTGTCGCTCGGCCACGCCACTTTCATGGGCCTGGGGGCCTATTTCACCTCGGCATTGGTCATCAAGGCCAATATTTCCCCGTGGATCGCGCTTGCGCTCAGCTTTTTCGTGGTCGGCACGGTGGCGGTGATTCTTTTCTATCCTTGTTTCATTCTTCGCGGACCCTATTTCACGCTGGCGACCATCGCGTTCGGCGAAACGTTCCGCAACCTGTTCATGAATTGGGGTTATGTGGGGCGCGGGCAGGGATTGTTGATGCCGTTCGGGGAGGATTCGTTTCTTTACATGCGCTTCCTCTCGAAGATACCGTATTACTATATGGGCTTGGGCATGCTGATTGTCATTTCGGCGACGGTATACCTCATAGACCGCTCCAAGCCCGGCTACGCATTCAAGACAATCAGGGAAGACGAGGATACGGCCAATGCCATTGGCATCAACCCGACGAAATATAAGCTGTACGCGGCATTTCTATCCTCCGGCTTCGCGGCCACGACCGGCGTTTTCTATTCCCAATATCTTCGCTTCATCGATCCCGACATCATGATGCAGATATATTCCGTCGAATTCGTGCTTCCCGCCATCATCGGGGGCATGGGCTTTGTCGCCGGCCCGCTCCTGGGGGCGGTCATCCTCATGCCGCTGTCGGAGTTTCTGCGGGCGTCCCTGGCCGGCGTGGTTCCGGGAGCGAACCTCATCATCTACGCGCTGATATTGATTACCGTAATCCGCCTTCAGCCGTCGGGATTGCTCGGTTGGTATCAGGCAAGAATGTTGGATAGGCGCAAGCGCGAAATATCCATGCGGATGAAAGGGCTTCGAACCAATGTTAAGAGTTGACGGACTGACCAAGGAATTCCGCGGCCTGCGTGCCGTCCATAACGTTTCCTTCGAAATTCAGGAAGGGGCGATCTCCGGCATGATAGGGCCGAACGGCGCGGGGAAGACGACGACATTCAACATGATCAGCGGAACGTTCAAGCCGACATCGGGAAAAATATTCTATCGCGGAAAAGACATTACCGATTTGCCGCCGTACAAGTACACCGATGTCGGAATAGCGCGCACCTTCCAGATCATGAAACCGCTTGCCAATATGAGCGTGCTGGACAATGTCATTTCCGGCGCCTATTTCGGCCGCAATCCCAACAAGGGCTATGGACACGCCAGGCAGGAGGCCCTCGGGATTCTCGAGTTCACCCATCTGTCGGATAAGCAGGATTACCTGGCGAAAGAGCTCGGAACGCCGGACAAAAAGCGGCTTGAACTGGCGCGCGCCCTTGTGACCAAACCGGATCTGCTGCTGCTTGACGAAGTCATGGCGGGATTGAATCCGACCGAAACCGATGCGGCGATTCAGCTCATCAGAACCATCAATCATTCCGGCATCACTGTTTTCATGATTGAGCACGTGATGCGCGCGGTCGTCGATCTCTGTTCCAAGGTCGTCGTCCTGCATCACGGCGAGGAAATCAGTTCGGGCACGCCGGAACAGGTGATGCACGACCCCACGGTCATCGAAGTTTACCTCGGCAAAGAGGACGAACATGGCCTATCTGACAATTGAAAACATGTCCGTGTCCTATGGCGATATACAGGTGCTTTGGGATGTTTCCCTGGACGTCGAAAAAGGCGAGGTGGTCGCCATTGTCGGTTCCAACGGCATGGGCAAGACCACCATCGTGCGCACCATATCCGGCCTGATTCCCATGAAACGGGGCAAGGTGTTCTTCGACGGCAAGGATATCAGCAACAACCCCTGCCATCTCATCCTGGCCGCCGGCATCTCCCACGCACCGGAGGGACGACAGTTGTTTCGCGACATGACCGTCTACGAAAATCTCGAGATGGGCGCTTTCGGGAAGGACGCGGAAGCCATGCTTCAGCAATCGCTGGACGACGTCTATGCATGGTTCCCGAAGCTTAAGGAGCGCCGCAACCAGCTTGCCGGCACTCTTTCCGGCGGCGAACAGCAGATGGTGGCGATAGCCCGGGCGTATATGTCGAGGCCGAAACTGATCATGCTCGACGAACCCTCGCTTGGCCTTGCTCCGAATGTCGTGGATCACATTCTTGGCGTCGTTCGCGAACTGGCCGGCAAGGGCATTACCGCCGTCCTGGTCGAGCAGGATGTGCGAAAGGCGCTCAAGGTCAGCCACCGCGCGTATGTGATTGAAAACGGCACGATACGCATGGAGGGCTTGGCCAGAGATTTGATGAACAACGATGAAGTGAAAAAAGCCTATCTTGGTTTTTGAACCGCATTGGACAAGAAGGATCATGATGAAACTCAGTTGCCTTCCCGTTTCGCTTTTCAACGATATCCTGTCCGATCGCCTCGACATTGTCGCCTGGGCCGAAGCCGCGGAAAACATGGGATTCGACGGCTTCGACATCAGTTCGATGTTTTTGAAAAACCACACGCCAACCTATTTGAGTTCGCTGAAGGCCGGCATCGCTTCCGCGGGCATTCCGCTGATCATGGTTTCCTCCTACCCGGATTTCACCCACCCCGATGTCCGGCAGCGGAGGCGCGAAGACACCTATCTGGCCTGCGACATCGCCGTCACCGAGGAACTCCAGGGTCGCTATCTCCGCGTTCTGGCCGGTCAGGCACATCCCAACGTTCCGCTGGTGACCGGAGTGGAACAAGCCGTCGCGGGCCTTCGCCGGGCGGCCGAAATCGCCTACACCCGGGACGTCACCCTCGTATACGAAAATCACGCCAAGCCGGCCGCCTGGCACCATATCGATTTCAGTTTCCCGCCGGAAGTGTTTCTGCAAGTTTTCGAAGGCATAAAAGACACCGGCATCATGGTGAACTTCGACATGGGCAATTCGACCGCCGAGGCGGCCCGGGAAGGAGACGAATTGCGGCTGCTCGAGCGGGTTTATGACAAAGTGGCCACATTCCATGTCTGCGACATGAAAGAGCGGGGAGTCTTCTCCCCCACCCTTGTCGGCACCGGGATGACGCCTCTGCCCGAATTGTTCGGCTACATCAAAGGCAGGGGGTTCGACGGCTGGCTGTGCATAGAAGAGGCATCAGGCACAGGTATGGACGGGGTGAGGAAGGCGCATGATTACGTACGCGATTTATGGGAAAAAACAACACCGTGATTCGTTCGTTCCGGCCTGTTGCCGGCATGGCAAGAATATGGATTTGACGAAGGGAGATTTGTTATGGCGAGGAAATGTGTGTGGATGGGAGCGTTTCTGTTGGGTTTGTTCCTTGTTTCCGGAGCATCCCGGGCCGGCGAGGAGGGCGATCTCCGCATCGGCTGCCTGTATCCCCTTAGCGGCGATGTGGCGCCGATTGGCCAGAATATCAAGCGCGGCATTGATCTGGCGGTGGACGACATCAATGCCGCCGGCGGCGTGAGCGGCCGCAAACTCGTCATTGTCTGGGGCGATTCGCAGGGCGACCCCAAGGTCGGCATGTCGGAGGCGGAACGCCTGATCACGAGGGAGAAGGTGCCCTGCATGCTGGGCGCCTACCAGTCGGCCGTCACCGAAGTTGTTTCCCAGGTGGCCGAACGCTACCAAACCCCGCTGGTGACGGCGATGTCCACCGCCAATATCCTGACGACGCGCGGCTACAAATATTTCTTCCGGCTGCAGGGAACCAACATGGGCTTTTTGAAAAGCATGGTTCTCTATGCCGACGCCTACAACAAGGAGAAGCTCGGCGGCAAGCTGAAAACCGTCGCCATCGTGGCGGACAACACCCTGCTCGGCCAGGAAACGCTGGAATGGAGCAAATACTGGGCCAAGGAATTGGGGTATGACGTCATTGCGGAAGTGCTCTACAGCAAGGGGACGCCCGATCTCACGTCCGAGGTGCTCGCCCTGCGCTCCGCCAAGCCAGACATCCTCATCGCCGACAGCTACATCACCGACGCCATCCTTCTGGTCAAGACCATGATCGAGCAGAACTTCAAGCCCGCCATCTTCGTCACCAAGGGCACCGGATTCATCGATCCCAGCTTCATCCCCAATGTCGGCGCCATCGCGAACGGCATTACCTCGACGGTGGAATGGAGCCCCGACATGATCCGCGGTGCCGAAACCAACAAGCGCTTCAGGGAACGGTTCGGCGTGGAGATGAACGGCCACTCCGTCCAGGCCTATACCGGCATCTGGCTGCTGAAAACGGCGATCGAGAAGGCCGGTTCGACGGATAGAAACAAGATTCGCGACACACTGGAAAATATCGTCATAGAAAACAAGTTCCCCAACGGACCGGATCTCATGGTCGCCTACGACAAGATCAGCTTCACCACCACCGAGATCAACGGCATCAAGCACACCAACCTCAACCCCAACACCATCCAGGCCATTTCGCAAATACAGGACGGGAAATACGTGACGGTGTGGCCATTCAGCATGACCAAGAGCGAAACAATCTATCCCGCTCCGTACAAATGAAAAGCACTGCAACGTGGATAACACTCTTCTATCGCACCATTTCCAAGTCCGATTATCTTGCCAGGAAAGCCGCCTGTTATGTTGACGATGCAAACGGTTGCCGCCAATTCCTTGAAAGCGATTGAGACCGACATCCCCAAGCCCGCGCCCGGACAAGTGCTGATCAGGTTGCACAAGGTGGGAATCTGCGCGTCGGACAGCCAGATTTACCACGGGAAACACAAATATATGCAGTTTCCCGTAGTCCAGGGGCACGAAGGCGTGGGAAGCGTTGTCTCATCGGGAGAGGGGGCAAAGAAATTCAAGAGCGGCGACAAGGTGACTTTCCTGGCGCAATTCGCCTGCGGCGCGTGTCATGCCTGCCTGAAGGGCAGGGAGAATGTATGCGTGAACCGCAGGGGGCTGGGCGTGCTGGAGGACGGCCTGTTCGCCGAGTATTTCTGCGGCCCGGAAAAAATTCTCGCTCTCCTTCCCGACGGTTTTCCGGATGACAAGGCCGTTCTGGTCGAACCCGCTTCGGTCGGAGTGCATGCCGCCAGGCTGGCCGGCATTTCGCCCGCCGACAGGGCTGTGGTTCTCGGCGCGGGCATTATCGGCAACTTCACCGCGCAGGCGTGCCGGGCGCTGGGCGCGGACGTCATTATCGCGGACATCGTGGATTCCAAGCTGGAAATCGCCAAGAAGAACGGACTGACAAAAACCGTCAATACCGGCCGGGAGGATTTGGAAAAATCCGTCAGGGATCTTTTCAACGGGAAAGAGGCAACCGCCGCGTTCGATTGCGCCGGCGTTGAAGCGACGTTGAACCAGGCGATACGAATCGCCGCCAATGCGTCGCGGGTCGTTATCGTCGCCAATTTCAAACAGCCCGTTTCCATGGAAATTCCCTTGTTCCAAAGGCGGGAAGTCGCCCTGATA
>JAVBRW010000092.1:0-7959 GCA_031547475.1 Planctomycetota bacterium | reverse complement strand
CTTGAACATGCTGATGTAGACGGCGTTGGGGCCGCGCATCTTCAGGCCCGCCATGTCCTCGAGTTTCTCGACCGGCTTGACCGTGAGCATGTACCGGGAACCCTGCGACACGCCGCACATGGCGATGAAGCCGTAGGGTTGCACCAGCCTGGTGACCTCGCCTTCCATCCCCTTCAGCATGCGGCGGTAATGGGCGTTGTCCTTGAAGAGGAAGGGGAACTCGAACATCATCAGTTGCGGCACCCAGGCTCCCGGGCCCGTGCCGGGCGCCGCCACCACCACCTCCAGAGAGCCGCCGCGGCACATTTCGACCTGCTCGCTCTGGGTGCCGAGTTCGGAACCGAAGTTGGCGACAGCCTTGATCCTGCCGTTGGCGCGCTTGTTGACGAGTTCGACGAAATGGGTCAGGGTCTGGCCCAAGGTGCTGGCGCCGGCGGCGTTGGTCGAGGTGCGCATTTCAAAGACTTTTTCGGCGGCGGGAGCGCCGGCCATGGCCAAAGCGATTGCCATCAGGGCGACTAAAAACGTCTTCATGGTTTTTCCTCCTATAAAAAGGCAAGACAAACGTCATGCGGAAAGATAACCTGGAGGTTCCCTTTGGGAAACGCTTTCGGCAATTATTTTGCGTCGCCGCTATTTTTCACGGCCTCCTCTTTTGCGCCCGCTTTCCATCCGCCGCTGATCAGCACGAAGAAAACGGGGATGAAAAACACGCCTAGCACGGTGACCGACAGCATGCCGCCGATGACGCCGATGCCGATGGCGTTCTGGCTCCCGGATCCGGCGCCCGAACTGATGGCCAGCGGCACGACGCCGAGAATGAAGGCGAACGAGGTCATCAGGATCGGCCGGATGCGGAGGCGGCACGCCTCGACGGCGGCGGCGGCGGCGTCCCTGCCCTCTTCCCGGAGCGCTTTGGCGAATTCGACGATGAGGATGGCGTTCTTGGCCGACAGGCCGATGATGGTCAGGAAACCGACCTGGAAATAGACGTCGTTCGCCTGGCCGAACAGGAGCGCCGCCGCCTGCACGCCGATGATCCCGACCGGAACCACCAGCATGACGGAAAACGGTATGGACCAGCTTTCGTACAAGGCGGCGAGGCAGATGAACACCATGATCAGGGACAGCCCGTACAAAAGGCCGGACGACGAGCCCGCCTGCTTTTCCTGGAGGGAAAGGCCGGTCCAGGAAAGGGCGATGCCGTCGGGAAGCTTTTTCGCCATTTCCTCAATCGCCGCCATGGCGGTGCCCGAGCTCACGCCGGGAGCGGGATCGCCCACCAGTTCGACGGAGGGAAGGCCGTTGTAGCGCTCGAGCCGGGGCGATCCGGCGATCCAGTGCCGGGTGATGAGGGATCCGAACGGGACCATTTTGCCGGACGAATTCCGTATGAACCATTTCGCGAAATCCTCGGGCAGCATGCGGGCGGTGGCCTCGGCCTGCATGTACACTTTCTTGATTCTGCCCTTGTCGAGGAAGTCGTTGACGTAGCCGGTTCCCCAGCCGCTGTTGAGCATGTCGTGCATGTCCTCGGACGTCAGGCCGTAGGCGAACGCCTTGTTGGAATCGATGTCGATTTTGTATTGCTGGGTGTCGTCCTTGCCGTTGGGATGGAGCCCGACCACCCGGTTCCGGTACGGTTCGGTGCTCGCGAGGGCCATGAGCCTGTCCCGCGCCTCCATCAGCGCGGCGTGGCCGACGCCGGATCGGTCCTGCAGCTGCAAGTCGAAACCGCTGACGTTGCCGAGATCCATCACCGCCGGCGGGACGATGGCGAACACCAGGGCGTCGTGGATTTTCGCGAAACGTTTCGACGCCCTGGCGGCCAGCGCCGGAATCTTGCGTTCGGGATCCTTGCGCTGCTCCCAGTCCTTCAGGCTGACGAAGGCCATCGCGGAGTTCTGGCCCTGGCCGGAAAAGCCGTAGCCGGCGACGGCGAATACCGATTCCACCGCATCCTTTTCGTCGGCGAGGAAATACTTTTCGACCTGGTTGATGACGTCGAGGGCGCGCTCGCGGGTGGCGCCGGGCGGCAGCTGCATTTCGACGAACAGGAAGCCCTGATCCTCGGCCGGGAGGAACCCGGTCGGAATTCTGGAGAACATGTACAGCATGCCGCCGATCAGCACGGCGTAGACGAGCATGACCCGGACGATGCGGCGCACGAAGCCGGACACGCCGGCCGCGTACATGTTCACCCCGCTCTGGAACGTGCGGTTGAACCAGCCGAAAAAGCCGCGCGTCCCGTGTTTTTCGCCGGGCTTCGGCGGTTTCAGGATGGTCGCGCACAGGGCGGGCGTGAGGATGAGGGCGACCATGGCCGACAGCGCCATCGCCGAGACCAGGGTGATGGAGAACTGGCGGTAAATCGCGCCCGTCGAGCCGCCGAAAAAGGCCATGGGCACGAACACGGCGGACAGAACCATGGCGATGCCGACCAGGGCGCCGGTGATCTGGCGCATGGACTTTACCGCCGCCTCGCGGGGGTCGATGCCCTCCTCCTCCATGACGCGCTCGACGTTTTCCACCACGACGATGGCGTCGTCAACCAGGAGGCCGATGGCCAGGACCATGCCGAACATGGTGAGCGTGTTTATGGAAAAACCGGCGGCGGACAGCACGCCGAAGGTGCCGAGAAGCACCACCGGCACCGCGATGGCGGGAATCAGGGTGGCGCGGAATTTCTGCAGGAACACGAACATGACGAGGAAGACGAGGATGATGGCCTCGAACAGCGTCTTGACCACCTCGTGGATGGACAGCCGCACGAACGGCGTGGTGTCCAGCGGGTATACCGTTTCCAGGCCGGGGGGGAAGAACGGCTCCATCGAGGCGATGTAGGCCTTGATGCCGTCCGCCGTGTTGAGCGCGTTGGCGTTCGAGGCGAGCTTGATGGCCAGGCCGGCGGCGGGCGCGCCGTTGAAGCGGGGCATGAGGGTGTAGCTGTCCTGGCCGAGCTCCACCCGCACCACGTCGCCCAGTTTCAGACTGGAGCCGTCCTCGTTGACCCGGACCAGGCTGTTCTTGAAATCGTCCTCCGTCCGCAGTTGGGTCTGGGCGATGATGCTGGCGTTGAGGCGCTGGCCGGCGACCTGCGGCAGATCGCCGAACTGGCCGGCCGACACCTGCATGTTCTGCTGCTGCAGGACGGAACGGATGTCGGCGACGGTCAGGGCGTAGTTGGCGAGCTTGTCGGGATCGAGCCAGATGCGCATGGCGTGGGGCGATCCGAACAGTTGGATATCCCCCACACCCGGCAGGCGGGACACGGCGTCCTGGAGGTTGGACGACACGTAGTCGGCGATCGCCGAACTGTCCATGCTCTTGTCCCGGGAGTAGAAGGCGACGACCAGCAGGTAGCTGGCTCCGGTCTTGGAGACGGTCAGCCCCTGTCTTTGCACCTCCTGCGGAAGTTGCGGCACGGCGAGTTGCAGCTTGTTCTGCACCTGCACCTGGGCGATGTCGGCATCGGTTCCGGCATTGAAGGTTATGGTGAGGGTGGTCTGACCGATGGATTCGCTGGTCGAGGACATATAGAGGAGTCCGTCGATGCCCGACATTTTCTGCTCGATGACCTGGGTCACGGTGTCGGACATGGTCTCCGCCGACGCGCCCGGGTACATGGCGGTAATCTCTACCTGGGGGAGGGCGATGGTCGGATATTGCGCCACCGGCAGCACGGCGATGGATATGAGGCCCGCGATCATGATGATGATGGCGACGCACCAGGCGAAAATCGGGCGTTTGATAAAAAATTCGGACATAGGGCTAATTCCGTTCGATAGTTTTCACCTTGGGCGGCGGAGCGTCGGGCAGGAAGCGGATGCGCTGGCTTCCCTCCACCACGACCTTTTCGCCGGCCGCAAGGCCGGTTCCGATTAGATAGTTGTCGCCGATGGCCCGGAGAGTGGTCACTTTCCGCCTTTCAACCGTGCCGTCCGCCGCCACGACCAGAACCGACGCCTCGCCGGCGGCGTTCCGCGTCAGCGCCTGCTGGGGAACGGATATAGCCTGTTCCTTTTCGGCCACGTCAATCAGCGCTTTTGCGTACATGCCGGGGAGGAGGTCGTGGTTGGGATTCGGGAACTCGGCCCGGATGCTGATGGAGCCGGTGGTCTGATCGACCGTCACGTCGGCGAACAGGATCTTTCCCGGGTGGGAATAGGGCTGGCCGTCCTCGAGGACAAGGTGGACGTCGGCGTAGCCTTTGCCGTTGTTTTTGAGCGTGCCTTCGGCAATGGCGCGTTTCAGGGCCCTGAGGCCGAGGGTCGATTGGGTGACGTCGACGTAGACCGGGTCCAGCTGCTGGATGGTGGCGAGGGCCTGCGACTGGCTGGCTGTGACCAGGGCGCCCATGGTCACCGACGATTTGCCGATGCGTCCGGATATGGGGGCGAACACGTTGGTGTAGTCCATGTTGATTTGGGCGATTTTCACTTCCGCCTCGCTGACGGTGACTTCGGCCGCCGCCTCCTTCCACGCGGCCGACGTTTCGTCGTAATCTTCCCGGCTGACCGCCTTGGCCTTCAGCAGTTCCTCGTAGCGCGCCGCTTTTACCTTGGCCAGTTCGGCGCTCGCCTGAGTTTTGGTAAGGCCGGCCTTGGAGCGTTCGAGTTGGGCTTCGTATTTGGCGGGGTCGATTTGGTACAACGGCTGCCCCGCCTTGACATCGGATCCTTCCTCGAACAACCGCTTCAAAATGATGCCGTCCACCTGGGGACGGACCTCGGCGATGAGGAAGGCCGCCACCCGGCCGTTCATTTGGGCGGTGAAGGTCATCTTTTCCATTTTCATCGTCTTTACCACCACCTCGGGAACGAGGGCGTCCGTCACCTGGCCGGCGCCCTTTCCCCCTTCTCCCGCCAGCGATAGCCCCATGGCGAGGCACCAGCATGCCATAGTTCGCGCAAGAAACATTACCCGCATAACACGACCCTTTCTTCGAACCCGCGCGGCGGCGCCGACAGGCTGTCGTTCGCCGTTCCGCACAATTTCCGTATGTTACAACGCCCCGGGCGTTCGACTTTCAGAGCGCCCGGGGCATATGGTTATGTTTGTAACCGACATAGTTTCCCATTCGGCCGACGCAACGTCAACTCTTTTTCTTGCCTTTTCCCTTTCGATACTCCTCGTAGTATCCGCGGCCAATCTTTTTGATTGCCCTGCCGATGTTCATGTACTCGACTTCGGTGAGATTGGCCAAGGACACCCGGAACGACGGAATGCTGGTGCCAAATCCCTTGGACGGCAGGAGCACGACGCCCGTCTCCTCGGCCAGGCGGAACAGCGCCTCGTTCGGTTGCAGGCGCTTCAGCAGCCATTCCATGAATTCCTTCCCGTACTGCGCCAGGATAATGCTGCTCACATCCACCAGCTGGTAGTAGTCGACCGAGTTTGGATCGTGCGGCGGCTTGGTTTTGGATTCCCGGAACAACATGTCTTTCCGGCGGCGGATGAGCCGTTTCATGGCGTTTTTGTACGAATCGGTCACGTCCATCAACGCGAACAGGGAGAAAAACGCCATCATCGCCTGCACCGGCGTGGCGAGGCCGGCG
This sequence comes from Planctomycetota bacterium, assembly GCA_031547475.1. Lineage (GTDB taxonomy): Bacteria > Planctomycetota > SZUA-567 > SZUA-567 > SZUA-567 > JAJBSZ01. The sequence continues at coordinate 2,401 of JAVBRW010000092.1, read as the reverse complement.
GTGTGGTTGAGGGCGACGGTGCGGCTGTCGGCCACCAGCCGGTCGATGAACTTGATCTTGTCCGGATCGGTGCTGATGGATTCGTAGCGCTCGCACAGCTCCGTCCGCGTTTTTTCCGGCAGGGCGGCGATTTTCCTGTCCAATATGTTGTCCTGGTGCAGCGCCACCACGCCAAGGCGCCAGCCGGTGGCGCCGAAGTATTTCGAATAGGAATAAACAAGAATGGTGTTTTTCGGGCAGATTGCGAACAGGGAGGTGAAATCGTCGGCGAAGGTGCCGTAGACGTCGTCGGTGAGGATGATGAGGTCGGGCCGCTTTTCGACGATTTCCGCCAGCTTGCACAAGTTCTCGTCCGACATTTTCACCGACGGCGGGTTGCTCGGGTTGACCAGGAAGAACGCCTTGATCTTGGGATCGAGAAGCTTTTCCAGTTCCTCGGCCGTGAACTGCCACCCGTTTTCGGGGCGCGCTTCTATCGGCACGATGTTCAGCTTGTAGTCGTTCAGTTTCGGAATCTCAATGTACGGCGTGAAAATCGGCATGCCGAGCGCGATGCTGTCCCCGGGCGACAGGAGGTGGTTCTCCCGCATCGAATTGAACAGGTAGGTCATGGCGGCGGTGCCGCCCTCGACCGCGTACATGTCGAATTCGCCGTCGTAGGGGTTGTTGCCGATCATTTCCTTGCGGATGTAGTGGTTGACTATTTTCTCGGTCAGTTTGAGCATGCGATCCGGCACCGGATAGTTGCAGCCGAGTATCGCCTCGCACATTTCGTAGATGAACTGGTCGGCGGGCAGGCCGAGCTGATCCCGCACGAACGACACGGCGGCGCGGATGAACTGCACGCCCGGCTTCCCCGCGTTCTCGCGGGTGAACGCTTCGAACCGCGCCTCTATGCCGTCGAGATGGGGGAAGCCGCCCACTCCCTCGGGCATGAAGCTGAACGAGCGTTCCGATTCGGCCATTGCGAACAGGCCGAACTGGAAAAACCCTTCGCGCGGAACGGTGGCGAGGAAGTTCGGGTTGCCGCGCCCGGCATTGAGCATGGCCTGGTGGCTTTGCCCTGCCGCTTCAATCAGGACGTTCTTGATTTCGAACGGGCTGAGGGTTGCCAATTCCTTAAAATCGATGTTTTTCATGGGAATCTCCTATCATGTCATGTGAGGAAAACCACCAGTGGCCCGAGCAGGGTCAGGAACACGTTGGCAAGCGCGTAGGTGATGGCGAACGGCACGGTCGGCACGGAATTGCCCGCCTTGTCCAGCACTTCGCCGAATGCCGGGTTGGCGCTTCGCGAACCGGACAGCGCGCCGGCCAGCACCGCCGCGTTGTCGTAGCGGAGCACATAGCGCCCGATTGCCATGGTCAGGAGAAGCGGAACGATGGTGACCAGGGCGCCGATGATAAAGATGGTCAGCCCGTGCTCCTTGATTGTTTCCACCGCGCTCAGGCCGGACGACAGGCCGATGATGGCGACGAACCCTGCCAGGCCGAGGTCCTTCAGAAGTTGCACGGCGCCGGGGGGCATGTACCCCATGGAGGGGCGGCGCGTCCGGTACCAGCCGAACAGAAGTCCGGACAACAGCGCGCCGCCGCCGCTGCCGAGTGTTATCGGCAGGCCGCCAATCTTCACATTCACAAGGCCGATGAGCAGTCCGACCACCAGGCCGAGACCCATGTAGACAAAATCGGTCTTGTTGCTCTGCGCCATGGGATAGCCGATGTCGGCCGCGGCGCGCGCCACGTCCTGCTCCGATCCGTACAGGGTGATGATGCTGCCCTTGTGAAGAACGGTCTCCCAATTGAGCGGAACGTTTTTCCCGTCCGTAGACAGGGCGAGGATGAACACGCCGCGCAGCTTTTCCCTCGGCATCAGCGTTCTTATATCGCTGAACGTTTTGCCGTCCATGTCGTCCCGGGTGACGAGGACTTCGCTCTTGCGCATGCGAAGTTCCATGTTGGGGACATTGCTCTCCTCTTTTCCGATGCCGGCCGCCGCCTTCAGGACCGCTTCGCCCCTGCCGACGAGCAGGACGATGTCGCCGCCCGCGAGGCGCGTTTCGGGAATGGCGGGAATAATGGCGGAGCCGCGCTTGATGCGTTCGACCGTGACGGGGTAGTCCGTCGCGGCCGCTTCGATATCGGCCACCGTTTTGTCGAACCCGTCGGCGATGCGGTAGGTGCGGCCGATGATGTGCCTGACCGCCATTTCCTCGCCCGGCTGCAGAAGATCCATGTCTCCGTGCTGCTCGATTTCCGCCTTGATGGCGTCGTCCCGGATGCTCCGGCCCATGAGGCGGGGCAGGATGTTGACGCAGATGATGATTGCCCCGAACGAACCGAAAACGTAGGTGACGGCATAACCGATCGCCACATTTTCCTGGAGCGCCTTGACCTGATC
>JAVBRW010000050.1:0-5821 GCA_031547475.1 Planctomycetota bacterium | reverse complement strand
GAGCAGCCCGGATTTCAGCTTGGGATGGTAGCCGACCAGGATGTTCTCCAGGACAGTCATGCTTTTGAAGAGGTTGAGGTTTTGATAGGTGCGCGAGATTCCCGCGTTGTTGATCTTGTAGGTCGGCCGGCCGTTCAGGCGCTCCCCGCCGAAATGGATGTCGCCGGAGGTGGGGACGAGATGCCCCGCTATCATATTGAACAGGGTGGTCTTTCCCGCGCCGTTGGGGCCGATGAGCGCGTAGATGTGGTTCGGCTCGATGCCGAAGCTCACGTTGTTCACCGCCGTCAGGCCGCCGAAGCGCATCGTCAATTCACTGAGTTCAAGCAACATGACGTTTCCGCTCCTTGATGGCTTTTATGCGATCCATGGCGCCGGCCATGCCTTTGGGCAGGAACAGGACGATGACGATGATGAAGACGCCGTAAATCAATTGCTGATAATGCCCGAACGACTGCACGACCTCGTTGATGATGCTCAGGGTGATGGAGCCGATGATGGGACCGATGAACGAGCCCATGCCGCCGAAAAGCACGATTGTCAGGAACATCAACGACAGCGCCCGCATGAACGATTCCGGGCTGATATAGCCGATCATGTGCGCGTACAGCCCGCCCGCGACGGCGGTGTAGAACGCGCTGATGGCGAAGGCGAGGGCTTTGTATTTCACCACGTTGATGCCCATGGCGCCGGCGGCGATGTCGCTTTCGCGGATGGCGATGAACGCCCGGCCCACACGGGAGTGGACGATTCTTTGCTTGATGAACAGGAAGACGACCGCCATCGCCAGCACCACGAAAAAGAACTCCGCGCGCGTTTTGATGGGTATTCCGAATACGCCGAGCTTCGCGATGCCGTGGAAGCCGGTTGTGCTGCCCGTGATGTCGGGCCAGAAGTTGACGACGATCTGATAGACCAGTTCGCCGAAGGCGGTGGTCACCAGCGACAGGAACATGAACTTGAGCCTGGTTGTCGGCAGGGCGAACAGGAAGCCGACAATCGCGGCGGCCAGGGAGGCCATGAGCATTGTCAGCCAGGGGTTCAGCCCGGTGTATTTCCCCAGGATGGCGCTGCCGTAGGCGCCGATGCAATAGAACCCGGCGTGGCCCAGGGAAATCTGGCCTGAATAGCCGAACAGTATGTCCAGCCCGCTGGTGGCGATGATGTAAATTCCCATCAGGGAAAAAATGATGAACAAATATTGATTTTTCACGAACAGCGGGAGCAGCGCGCAAATCGCGATCACCGCGATCGGCACGACATTTTTCTTCGCGAAGGCTTGGATTGGGCTCAAGTCGTTCGCCTCCTTTAGTAGAGTTTTCAAGAAAATCGGGCCAACCGCCGCCCGCTTTTTTTGAAAATTGTTAGTGCTTATGTTGCATTGGATTTTTTTTTCGTCAGGTTGGCCTAAACAACCGAGTTGGCAATAATTCCCGTCGAAAAGGAAACCCTGGAAACTTTAAAGGAAATCAAACGGCGGTTTGTTTGATTTTCTTTAAAAGTCCTCCATTATGTATCTATCAGATTGACGTTGAAGATGCCGCGCGGCTTGATGATCAGGAACAGGATCAGCACGAAAAACACCATGAAATCCTTCGACTGGGACGAAATATAGCCGCCGGAGAACGTCTCGACGGTCCCGAGAATCAGCCCGCCCACCATGGCGCCGTACAGGTTTCCGTAGCCGCCGACAATCGCGGCGGCGAAAGCCTTGACGCCCAGCCCTATGCCCATTCCCATATGGACGCCGTAGACCGGCCCGATGATCATGCCGGAAATTCCGGCCAAGGCGCCGGCGATGCCCCAGGTCGTGCCCTTGACCCGCGAGACGTTGATGCCGTAGGCGCCGGCGGCGATCTCGTCCTGCGCGGCGGCGCGCATGGAAGTGCCCATGCGGGTGAAATTCATGAACAAATGGAGCACGACCATGGCCACCAGCGCAACCGCGATGGCCAAGAGCGATTCCGGCGGGATTCTCAGGCCGGCGAATTTGACGGTGGAAACCCGGAAGATTTCCGGGAACATCTTGATATCGGAATTATAGACCAGGAGAACGATGTTCTGAATCAGAATGGAAAGCCCAATCGTTATCAAAACGACGTGGGCTGTCGTCCCCTTCCTTTTCAGGACGGGCCTGACGACGCACTTTTCCGTCATGAAACCCACCGCGAACATGCACAGCGCCACGACCACGAACGCGACTGCGAAGGGCAATTTCAGGCTTTTATAAAACGTCAGACCCAGCATGCCGCCGAGCATCAGCATATCCCCCTGCGCGAAGGACAAGAGCCCGCTCGCGCGGTAGATGAGGCTATAGCCCAAGGCCAAAAGACCGTATACGCCACCGATAACAATGGAGCCGATAAGTAAGCTGGTAAACACCTCGCAATGTACCTCCGGGCTTAAAACGGCTTAGAAAACGGACATAGCGGCAATCCTGCCGGCAAAACCGGCAGGATTGCGCCATGGAATTCACTTCCGGACTGCTCAATACTTGTACAATTCGACCTTGCCGTCCACAAACCGGTAGACGTTCACCGCATAGATGCCTTCGCCGTGGTTGCCGACGTAGCTGAACTTGCCCGCAATGCGGTCCAGGCCGTCGATGTTGGAGAGCGCCTTCTGAATATCTTCGCTCTTGAGTGACTTCGCGTTCTTGATGGCTTCGGCCAGAATGTAGATCCCGTCGTAGGAGCGGTAGCAGTTGTCGTTGGTGGGCAATTCCTTGTAGGTCTTGTAATAGGTATGGAGGTACTTGTTGATCATCGGAGCGGCGAAGCTCGGGTTCGAGTCAATCTCGGCCACCGTGTCCGGCAGGATGTACGCCGCGGTGCAGTAGACATTGGCCGACGCCGAACCGGCGACTTCGCGGACGGGGAGGCCGGGCAGCGAGTTGTCGCCGACGATCGGGCCGTCGAAGCCGGCGCGGCGAATCTGCTTGAGGAGCGAGCCGCAGTCGTTCGCCCATGCCACCAGGAACACGCAGTCCGCGTCGGAGTTGGCAATTTTGACCGATTGCGAGGTAAAGTCGGTGTCGCCGTTCTTGTAGACCTCGACCGCCACGATCTTGACGCCAATGTTTTTCTTTTCCAGCAGGGCGATGATGTCCTTCCTGGAGTTGTTGCCGTATTCCTCGTTGATGTTGAAGATGGCGATCTTCTTGTACCCCATCTTTTCGATGAGGTCCGCCGCCTGCACGCACTGCATGTAGGTGTTGGAAGTGCAGCGGAAAACGTAGTCCCAGCCCTGGTTCGTCCAGACCACGCCGACCGCGGGCCCCATGGTGACGGTTTTCGCGCCGTTGACGTACTCGCCGACGGCCATCATGGAGTTGGAGCTGAGGGGGCCGAAGATCACATTGACCTTGTCCTGCTCGATGAGCCTGGTCACCGCCTTGAGGGATTCCTGCGGATCGCCCTTCTCGTCGTACTTGACCACTTCGAGCTTTTTGCCATGGATGCCGCCGGCGTCGTTGATTTCCTTGACCGCGATGTCGATGCCGCGATCGGATTCACGGCCGACCGACGACTGCGGGCCGGTGAGCGTGATTGCCACGCCTACCTTGATCACCGGCGCGTTCGCCAACGACGGATCGATTTGGCCGTCCGCCGCGGGCGCGGAAACCGCCACCGAGACGATCAGGGCCACGGCGCACAAAATGGGTAGGATTCGCTTCATGAATGGTATTCCTCCTATAAAAGAAATATACTTCAACACGGCAAGGAATTCGGGTGCAATTACCGATAACTTTATCGCCAAGAGAGGGCATGCCGCCAAGTTCGCCGGAACTCCAGCCCGCCGAACCGCAACGGAGAGGAGTACATCGACAATATAGTGAAATACCGGGCCTGACCCGCCGATGAGCAACTCGGCGACCCTGTGATCGAGGCATTGCCCGCCAGTACGCATGATGAACGAACGATGCGCTCATTCGGCGTCAACAACCGGAACATGAACATTTGGAATTTTTTGGAAGGTTCAATATCAATCGACATACTAAAATATGATTTTAGAAATGTCAATAGACTATATTTCGTTTATTGTGCCCGGTTTGTGAAGAACGCGGATAGACCCTAACCTCACAGAACTCGACTATCATTTTGCTGTTGTCATGAATGGCGCAGAAATAAGGACAACTCATTACACTTCAACAGGTAAAAGCGCGAGGAATTCGGGGACATGACCCTATTATTCGGCGGTTTGAATAATAGGGATCGTGTCCCCGAACTTCCGGGAATTCGATACCCGGGCTCCGGCATCGGCCGCCCGAATACCGCCTCCATCAATCGCCGACCTGCCTGATTTGGTCAATCCGGGTGCCGTCGCGATAGATGACGTCGGCGACCACGCGGCCGCGCGCCGGCATCGGTTCGGGCACGCCGGTGATGGAGAGCGCCTTCTTGTACAGATCGTGGATGTCCACCACCGGCAGGCCGGCCTCGGCCAGACGCTCGCCCAATTTGCGGCGCGCGGGATTGACCGCGATGCCGCGCTGGGTGACGAGAAGGTCCACCGTGCGGCCGGGAGTGGTGACGCACAGCGCCTTCTCCACGATGACCGACAGCCGCGCCCGCACCAGCGGCGCGATAATCATGGCCAGCTTCGCCCCCGCCGCCGTGTCGGAATGGCCGCCGCTGCCGCCCATGATATAGCCGTTGGAGTCGGTGTGGACGTTGACGTTGAAATCGAGATCGATCTGGGTGGCGCCGAGGATGACCACGTCCAGGCTGTCGATGATGGCCGACTTGGCGTTGGGGCCGGCGTAATGGATGGCGGATACCTCGCGGTGGCGGGGATCGCTCCGGATGGATTCGACCGCCTGCAAGTCGAAACATTGCACGTCGAAAAGCGTTTCGAAACAGCCGCTCCGCAGCATATCCACCAGGTAGCCGGTGATGCCGCCCATGCCGAAGCTGCCGACCACCTTTTCCTCGAGCATGATGTCCTTGAGGCATTTCGCCGCCGCGAGCGATGCGCCGCCGGCGCCGGTCTGGAACGACATGCCGTTCCTGAACAGCCCGGAATGGCGGATAACCCTGGCCGCGTAATCGGCCATGAGCAGCCCGACCGGATCGCGGGTGATGCGGGTGGTGCCGGAGACGATGCCGGCGGGATCGCCGATCTTTTCCACCGCCACCACATGGTCGACGTCGACTTCTGCGATGGAGAAGCCGGGGAGGGGATAGGGAACGAGGTTGTCGGTCACCACCACCACCTTTTTGGCGTAGGCGGCGTCGGCAAAGGCGTAGCCGAGCGATCCGCAGGCGGACTTCCCGAGCTTGCCGGTGCAGTTGCCCATGTTGTCGGAGGTGGGCGCGGCGATGAAGGCGACGTCGATCGGAGACTTCCCCGAGGCGATGTCCGCCGGCCGGCCGCCGTGGCTGCGGAACACCGCCGGCTTGGCCAGAATGCCCTGGGCGATGGCCTTGCCGACGACGGCGCCCATGTAGGCGCATTCGACGCCGGTCACCACGCCGTTCCTGATGTGATCGATGAGGGGCGCGTGTATGTCGAAGATGGAACTGGCGTTGACGGTGAGGTCGCGGATACCCATTTCCGCCGCCGCCGCGAGAACGGCGTTCAGCACATGGTCGCCGTTCCGGAGGTGGTGATGGAAGGATACGGTCATGCCGTCCCGCAGGCCGCTTTGCCGGATCGCCTCCCCGATTGATGGCAGAAGCTTACTCATGGTCCGTCCCTCCCGTTTTGCGAATTGCGCTATCCTGCTCCAGAACCTGCCGGGCGCGGATGACGATGGGCAGGTCGATCATTTTCCCCCGCAGTGAGACCGCGCCCTTGCCCTGGGCCTTGGCTTCCTCGA
>JAVBRW010000055.1:0-6249 GCA_031547475.1 Planctomycetota bacterium | reverse complement strand
GCCGCACACCCCCACAAACGTCACCCCGGCGTGCGCGCGGTGACCCGGGCGAAAGCGGGAGGTTGAGCCGGGGTCCAGCGGGCAAAACATGTGCTCCGGGATTGTACCGCGCGGGTCAAATGCGAATTTGCAAAACTCCAGTTGTGAATCGTGAATTGTGAATTCGCTTTTGCGTTTTCCAAAAAAACTTGCCGTTCAACGCCACAACGACAATCCTACCCCTTTTGCGCCGCCGGAATGATGAGGTTTTCCGGCCTGGGCTGGACCGGGGGCTTGCCGCCCCCGTCGACGATTCCGAGCAGCAGCTTGGCTGAGCGTCTCCCGAGCGTATAGTTGTCGAAATGCATGACCTCGATGCCTTCCGACGCCAGCAGCACATCCTCGCCGGTCGACACGTACACCACGCACGATTTTTCCGCCGGCGGCAGGCCGGCCTCGGACAGCGCCACCACCGTTTCCGGAAGCAGGCTGCGGAGCAGCGCGACTCCGAGTTTCCGTCCGCCCAGATTCCCGCCCTTGTCCACCAGCCATGCCGCATCCGGCACGAACGCTCCGCGCCAGACATGGCAGGGGAGGTTGTTTTCCCGCGACCATTCGGAGAAGAAATCGAGGAACGGGCTGAATGTCCGGTCGTCGACGCATTGCGGCGTAATCAGGGCGATGGCGCCGCAGCCGGCGGCTGTGAGCGTTTCCGCGATGTCGGACGCGAACGACCGCATGTCGAAGGAGACGGAATTGACGTCCGGCCGGGGAATGCCGCCCATCATGACGAACGGCCGTTCGGAGCTGATCAGCATGTCGATGCGTTCGTCGTGCTCGCCCGCGTCCTGGACGATGAAGCCGTCCACTTGCCGCCCGTATGCCATTTGCCTGATGATTTCCAGTTCGTGTTCGCGGTTTCTGGACATGACCAGCATGAGGCGCTCTTCCCGTTCCCACATGAGATCGGATACGCCGCGGAGCGATTCGTGCCATACGTCGTCGCAACGGAATTTGTTCGGGGAGGAGGCGACAAAGGCGATGATGCGCGTTTTGCCGGTCCGCAGCCCTCTGGCCGCCGCCAAGGGTACGTAATTCATGCTTTTGGCTATCTGATGAATCCGTTCGGCCGTGGCGGGCGAAACCCGAACCCTGTTCACGCCGGAGAGCACGCTGGACGCGGTGACGGTGCTGACCTGCGCCGCCGCCGCAACTTCTTTTAACGTAACCATGCTTGAGCCACCTTTCCACTGGGGGTTGGCGATGAAAACCCTCTACCGCCCGGGGACGTGAGGAGATATCTGAGGAAATACCACGCGGTTGCACTTGTTCGGCTCGACAGAACCATCACCACGGTTCACCAATTTAGTTTATACGCGAAACCACGTGTTGTCAAGTAATGATTGCGAAAACAATGAAGCCGCAGATAAGCTACGGATTGTTTTTCAATATGCTATATTTGCTTGCCGGGTGACCAATAGGATGCAAATAGATTGCATTAAATTTTATTAAGTTATTGTTTTTCTTTGGAAAAAAAAAAGGAATCGCTATAATGCGCGCCAAGAAAACTACAAGGATTGGCCTTGATTGCCGCCTTGTGGGGAAAACGGGGCCGGGCGGACGGAACAATGCGTGAATTTCTCCAATATCATCGCCGCATGTTCGGTCTCATGTGTGGAGTGTGCCTGGCCGTCGCTGTGGTCTTGCTTGCCGTTATGCGTCTGGACTGGTCTTGGGCCGGCGGTTTTGCGGTCGGCGCGACGGCTCAATTGTTCAAGTTCGGGTTTCTCGATATTGCCGCCATCCGAAAGATTGCCGCGGAAAAGGACGCTGCCGCTTCAACCCAGTTGAAGTCGATGTTCTTGTCGCTGGTGGTATTCGGGCTTGCGGTGGTGGTGGTTTATAAATTGAAGTTGAATGTGTGGTCCATGGCGGCAGGTATTTTTCTGCCTCGGATCATTCTCTTGGCCGACGCCTATATCAGGCCCAATTTGTTCAAGCCCGAAGGTAAAGCTGGAGGGGGAGACTCGGGGAAGTCGGAGTAACGCGGTTTCGTTCGGGAGCGAATATATGCGCACCGTTGGAAAATTAGCCTTGGCGCCCGGCCTGTTTTGCCTGTTGGCCGGAGAGCGGGCACACGCCGGGATGGAAAACCCTCCGCCATTGCATTTCCTCGGTCTCCAGTTCAACCACGATACCATCATTCTTTCCGCCCTTGCCGCTGTAGCCGTCTATGTCCTGGTCAGGCTCCTGACCCTGAACCTGTCCCGCGAACATCCCCGTCCCGGCCAAGTCATCATGGAAATGGTGGTCTCGACCTTCCTCGAACTGACCAAATCGACCATCGGCCCGAAGCGCGGCCCGTGGTATCTTCCCTTCATCGGCTCGCTGTTCCTCTTCCTGTGGGTCGGCAACATGATGAGCCTGTTTCCCATCGCCCGCCACCATCTTGGCGGTGAACCTTTCATCGACTACAATGCCAACGGCTTGTATGATCCCGGCGAACCGTTCATCGACATGAACGGCGACGGCGTCCAAAACCCCGGCTTCCAACTTCCCGCTTTCGAGGAGCCGGTCACCGACCTTACTCTTCCGCTGACCCTCGCCATCATCTTCGTCATTTTCCTCGGACACGGCTCCGGTCTCAAATATCACGGGCTGCTCGGTTATTTGAAGGAATACTTCAGCCCCGGCGGCATCATCGGCATAGGCATGTTCCCGCTGAACGTGGTCGGGAAGATCGCCGAGTTGATTTCGCTCAGCTTCCGTATTTTCGGCAACATATTCGGCGGCGCCATCATCATGTCGGTGGTGTCGGGGCTCTTGTACTATTTCGTCGTGCCCATTGGCATGTACGGCTATTTCAGCGTGTTCTGCGGCACGATTCAGGCGTTCGTCTTCACCATGCTGGCGACCACGTACATATCCATGGAAGCGGCGGAAGCGCCCGAGGAGGAGCACTAGAATGGGGATGGCGAATCTGGCCGCCCTGCTTGCCTGCGGGCTGGCAATGGGCCTCGGCGCCCTCGGTTCCGGCTACGGGCTTGGCTACACCGCCCGCGGCGCGCTCCGTTCGCTCGTGCGCCAGCCGGCGCGGCAATCGGAGGTTTTCCGCTACATGCTGGTCGGGCAGGCCATCACCGAGACGCCGGCCATTTTCTCGCTGGTCGTGTCGTTCCTCCTGTATTTCTCCGTCGACAAGGTGCTGGAGGCGCCGTGGTCCATGTCGCAGACGGCGGTGTACATGGCCGCCGGCATCTGCATCGGCGTCGGCGCCATCGGTTCGGGCATCGGTTCCGGCCTGGTCGCCAAGGAGGCGCTGGAGGGAATGTCGCGGAACCCTTCCAGCCAGAGCAACGTCCTGATGCTCATGCTGGTCGGCCAGGCGTGGGCGCAGACCGGCGGCATTTTCGCGCTGGTGGTGTCGTTGTTCCTGTTGAACTCCGGCGGGTTCGCCGGCATGTCGAGCGCCAGCGACTACCATGTCTGGTCGCTCATCCCGGTGAGCGCCAACGAACTGGTGGGCGCCGCCCGCTATCTCGGCGCCGGCATCGCGATGGGGTTCGGCGCCATCGGATCGTCCTTGGGGATCGCCTTCGTCGGCGGCATGGCGTGCCGGGGCGTCGCCAGCTATCCGGCGGCGGCGTCGCGGGTCAAGACCGCCTATTTCATCGGCTCGGCGACGGCTCAGTCCCCGAGCGTGTTTTCGCTGATTATTGCGCTTATCCTGCTGATTAGGGGATAGGATTACTTTCTTCCTGGAGGAAACCATGAGCGAGGAAACCGTAAAACTGCTGATCGGCCCCATTACCCAGGCTTTCGCCCTGCTGGGCGCCGGCATTTGCATGGGGTTCGGCACCCTTGGCCCCGGAATGGGCGAAGGCTACGCCGCCGGCAAGGCGTGCGAAGCCATTTCCCACCGGCCCGAGGAATACGCCAACATTTTCCGTACCATGCTGGTCGGGCAGGCGGTTACCGAATCGACCGCCATTTACGCGCTGGTGGTGTCGCTGATTCTCGCTTTCCATTCGTAACCGGGCTGGAGGCCCCCCCGTGCGCAGAGCATTCATCGCCTTCGGCATCGCCGTTTTCCTGATCTACTGCTGGGCCTCCGTGGCCTATCAGAACCGGGTCGACGTGCCCGAATACAAGCTGGTGATCGTCGATCTCCTGGGCGGGGCTTCCCGCGCCCAGTGGGACGCGGATCAACAGGCCCAGTTCCAGCGGCTGATGCACCTCGAGGGGCGGAACTACCAGCTTCCGGCCGACGCCAAACTGCCGGCCGGCGCTCCTCCGGCGAAGGGCGGCGCGGCGGCGGCGAAGCCGGGGGAAGCCAAATACATGCCGGTCGACCGGCCGCTGACCTCGGACGATTTCACCCGGCTCATCGCCCGCTCGCCCGGGTTGTCGCCGGTGCGGCTGCAACTCAGGGATACGTCGGAATTCTACAATCTGCTGGCCAAAAACTACCTGCTCCGCGACAGCATCCCGAATCCCGCCGACCCGGACGGCCCGCCCCTGTATGACGGCGGCCAGCAGCTCCACAAGGATATGCTGGACGATCTGCGCCTCCGGGGCTTCAAGACGATTACCGTCACCGGCCATGGCGCTCCGGTCGGTTTCCAGATCGGCACCGCCCTCATGCTGGCGATCATATTCTTGACGCTGGTGGCGGCGCTGAAGCCGGTGTTGTGGGAACCGTTCATGGCCATGCTGGAAAGGCGGAAGCGCGAACTGGAGACCGGCGCCGAGGCGGAAAGGCAGAACCAGCAGGAGGCGATCCGCTTCGAGGAGGAACGGCGCGGCCGGAACCTGCAGCTCGACCGCGAGATCCAGTCGGCGAAAATGCGGAACCAGAGCGATATCGCCCGGGAAGCCGGCGAAATCGTCAAGGCGGCCCGGAACGAGGAAAAGGAAGTCAAATTGGCTGGCCTGCGCCAGTTGTCGGAAGAGTCGAAACAGGCGGCGGAAGCGCTGGAACGGGACATTCCCGCCCTCGCGCAGGCGGTCGCCGACGCTTTAACTCCCGGCAGAAAGAGTAAGGGGAATTAGAGCATGGCTGACAAACGCTCGTACAAAAGCAGCCACAACGTATCCCGCCACACCATGGTCATGCGGAAGGCCAGGGACGACGATGCGCGCCGCCTCGACGACGAGGAGGAATCGCGCCGGATGACGGCGGCGCTCGTCGCCAGGGCGACCTCGATACGGCGGAAGGCCAGCACCCGCATCGACGCGGCCGGCAGCCGGCGCAGGAGCGGGGTCGACCGGGCGGTCAGCGGCCGCACCATCGTTGTCCGCCGCGAAAGCGACGCTTCCGGGCGTTTGCCCATTTCCACCCGCCTGAGCGGCCCGCAGACATCGGTGCGGGTGACCGGCGGCGACACCATCATCCGCTACCAGTCCGGCGACATGGTGATCAAGCGCGGCACGCGCCGCGCGCAGCTCCGGCGGCAGATCATCTGGGGCTATGCCCTCGGCTATCTGGTGGTTTTCGGGTTGTACGTGTATTTTCTCCTGACCGGCACGGTCAGCATGACGCCGGAGGCGTTTGTCCAGAAGGCGTTCGCGCGCCGGCACAGTTCCAGCATTACGGATCTCGAGCGCGCCGCCATGGAGGCGATGCGCGGCAACCGCACTCCCGCCGAAGTGCGGCTGGCCCAGTCGATAACTTTTTACGACGATAACCGCGACACCATCAAGATTGAGGCGGGAGACCGGCTTACCCTTTTGAACGCGGCCAAGCTGGGCAAGGTCATTCTCGATGATTTGAAAAAGGATGAATCGAAGCGGACCTTCGCCAAGCCGTTCCTCCTCTACAAGGAAACGTACCTTGCCAACCTTGACTGGCCGCACTGGTTGACCGTGTACAACGCCATCGGCTTTTTCCTCCTGATGCTTTTGTTCCTATGGCGCCCCCTGCAGCATTATCTCGGCACCCAGGGCAAAAAGACGGCGGTGGCGATCCGGAACGCCCGCGACGCCCAGGACGAAGCCGAGGATTACCGGAACAAATACCGCGAACTGGCCGCCGACCTTGAGCAGCGCGGCGACAAGCTGCGTGCCGGGGTGGCGGCGGCGGTCGACACCGATCGGGCGGCGGCGCTGGAACATGCGCAGCGCCAGGCCGAAGGCATCGCCGGCGGCATCGAAAGCGCCCTGGCGACCGAAACGCGGAAACGCGCCGGCGCTCTGAGCGAGGATACGGCGCGGGAAGCGTGCCGCCAGGCCAAGGCGATTCTCGAAAAGCGCCTGGGACAGGCCGAGCAC
>JAVBRW010000205.1:0-3103 GCA_031547475.1 Planctomycetota bacterium | reverse complement strand
TGGAACAGAAAAAGGGCCGCAGTGTCGTGCAGCCCTTGTGTTAGTAGTTGCGTCTTTATTTGTCCGCAACTGTCTTAGAATGTCGCATATTCCCCTGAGAGGGGCGTTGATATGAAAAGACTTGCGGAATAATCATTCATTATTGCGGTCCAGCCGTTCGCGCCGACCGTACGCCGCGATCAGCCGCCTGGCCGATTCGTCCCAGGAAAAGGCGGTTTCGGCCGCGACCCGGCCGTTACGGCCCATCCAGGCGGTCTGTTCCGGATTGGCGAAGGCGTTCATGATGACGGCGGCCAGCTCCACCGGATCGTCGTCCACCACCCAGCCGTTGGCGCCATGCATGATGAATTCGGCCGGCACCGTGCCTCCGAGCACGGCCACCGGCTTCTTCGCCGCCCAGGCCGGCATGATTGCCCGCCCGTGCAGATCGCGGCGGAACGGAGCCAGCACCAGATCCGCCGCCTGGTAGTATTCCCGGGGCACCACCCGCTCGACCGGCGGCAGGAACACGGCGCCCGGGCCGGCCTCGCGCCGCAGTTCCTGTTCCAGAGCGCCCGAGCCGACGAACAGGAAACGGGCGTCCGGAAAACTCCCCGCCGCCAGCCGGCACGCCCGCGCCGCCAAATCGCCCCCGCCGGTCGGCGAAAAGCGCCCGGCGAACAGCAGGGACGGCGCTCCCGGCCGTATGCCCGCCGCTGCGCGGAAATCCGCCACCGCCGCCGCGTCGGCGTCGGCCTCGGGCAAATCGGCGCCGTGGTAGACGACTTCGCACTTCCAGTCCGGCGGATGGAACTGCTCGGCGATTTTCCGCCGCGCCCAGTAGGAGGCGGCGATGACGGCTTCGGCCTGTTCTATGCCGTCCCGCTCGATGCGGGCGATGCGGGCCGAATCGCCCGCGTCGGGCCAGCGCCCGGTGCGGCCCCATTCGGTCGAGTGGAAGCCGACCGCCAGCCTGACGGGCGAGCGCGCCTTTATCCGAAGGCCGGCGCCGATGGTGAACCATTCCTGGCAGTGCACGATGTCGTAGGCGCCCTCCGCCTTCATCGAATCCGCGTAGTAGTGGACGAACGATTCGGCCAGCGACTCTATTTCGTCGACGAATCCGCGTTTCCTGTCCCACGGGCAGCGGCGGACATGGACGCCGCCGACCACCTCGTCCATCCCCTGCCCCTCGCCCATGCGGGTGAACAGCCTGACCCGGTGCCCGGCGCGCGCCAGGGCGGCGGCGAGGCGGCTGACGTACACGGCGCCGCCGCCGACCGAAAGCCCTTCCAGCGCCTCCCAGGCGAACATGGCTATGTGCAATATGCGTTCCTTTCATCGGAGCCTTAAAACAATTTATTGATTCCGCGATTTCTAATGTCGGGTTCCTTGCCGTTCAGGTCAAGCCCGAATTATCTTTCGGCAAACAGCACGCCCAGATCGGACAGGCGCTTGAGAATGAGCAGGTTGACCCGGCTGCATTCGTCGTAGAAGAATGGCTGGTTGGAATCGTACCAGAACAGCACCTGGATGACGAAGCGGGCCGGCTCGTATTCGACGAACCGCACCACCGGCGGCAGCCCCGACACCTTGCCCTCGTGCTCGCCCACGGCGTCCATGATGGCGTCCATGGCGGCGGTGACTTTCTCGTGGGAATTCAGGGGGCTGAGGCCGATGCGGATTTCCCGCCTGATGTAGGGGCGGCGGTTCCGGTTGATAATGTTCGAGTTGATGGCGGTGGAGTTGGGGATGACGATGCCGTTCCCGTCGTAGCTCCTGAGGAGCGTCGAGCGGAGGCCGACGTGCTCGACCGTGCCGTCGTAGTTGGCGATGGTGACGGCGTCGCCGACCAGGAACGATTTGTCGAAGGCGATGGAGGCGAAGCCGAGGACGTTCTGGAGCGTCTGCTGCGACGCCAGCGCGAGGGCGATGCCGCCGATGCCGAGACCGGCGAGGAGCGAGAACATGGTCTGGCCGGTCAGGTTCTGGTAGATGTGGAGGCCGGCGACGAGAAGGATGAAGAACCGGACCAGCTTCAGCACCATCGGCCTCACCGTGTCCATCAGCCGGTCGGAGCTGGTGAAAATCCGGTCGCCGTAGACCCGGTCGACAATCCCCACCAGATCGAAAAAGTAGATGATGCCGGCCAGGAAGATCAGGATATCGGACAGCCAGACGATGTCGGGATGGTATTTCGTCACCATCAGGCTGCTGAAGCTGCGGATGAGAATGCCGAAAAGGAACAGCTTGAGCGGGTTCCGGAGGCCGAGAACGGCCACGTCGAACGCCTGCACCCATTTCCGCGTCACTTCCCCGGAGGCGAGCTTTTTCTGGATGGTGGCAAAGCGCCGGGCGATTGCGTAGATGAGGAACACGCCCAGCACCACCAGCCCGAGGCTGGCGAGGAACCGCCACAGGGTGAAGCCGAACAGCTTGGCCCCGAACAGGAAGTTCAGCGGATACGGCAGGGTGGTGAACAGCTTTTCGTCGGCCGTTTCGATGAACTGCTCGGCCTGCTCCATTATTTCCTTGCGCTCCAGTTCGCGCTTTTCCTTGTATTCCGCTTCCTTGCGGGCGGCCTCTTCCGCGGGCGTCTCCTTTTTCGGGCCCGCGTCGGCGGCCGGAGCGGCGGCGGCGCCTTCCGCCGGAGCGGCGGCGGTTGATTCGCCCGTCGCCGCCGCCGGCTGCGCGGGAGCGGCCTGCGCGGACGCGGGAGCGGTCGGCAATTGCGCCTCGCCTCCCGAGACGACGGCGGCCGGCCGCGACGCGGCCAGGGCAAGCGCCAACAAACATGCCAGACCGGCCAGGGCACCGGGCCGCCGGCGGCCTGGACGGAAGAAACGGTTGGTCGTGTCGTTCACTTTTCAACTCCATCGCTTCAAACGGAAAATGAAACATGCTATCGTATCCGGGGGGGACGGCGTGTGCAATAGGGCAAGGAAAAGGCCGGCAAAACGCCGCGTAGGCGGGTAACGGTTGAAATTTTCGTCCGAATTTGCTAATCATTGACCATGTCGGTCCACGGGGAAGCCAAAAAACCGGCCACCGCTTCCCGCGCTTCCCGAAGGGAGAGAGCATGCGAATTTCCGTCGCCGCCGCGTTTGCCGCCATTCTTTTTCAG
>JAVBRW010000187.1:0-21910 GCA_031547475.1 Planctomycetota bacterium | reverse complement strand
TCGATCAGCTTGCCGACGTCGGCGGCGTTGGTGGCGGGATTGGCGATTTTCTGGTTGATGCGCCCGACCACCATCGGCAGGGTGGGGAGATCGGTGATGGATTCGATGGTTGTCCTGAGTTTTGCCGAATCAAGCGCCATTTTCCGCCGTTCCGTTCACGTTTTCGTATCCACCCGGCCTGCGCATGAGGTTGATCATTCCGGTTTTTCCATGGGCGACAAGCCGTTTTATGACAATGTTCCTGAGCTGCATCATCAGCGGATTTTCCCTGACGTTGACAAACCATTTGCTGACGTCGCCGGCCACCAGTCGGGCGAATTCGCTCTGCTCGGCGGTGAGGGTGGCGCTGGTGGTGCCGGAGGCGCGCCTTTTGACCCTTGTGACGGACGTTTCACTCCGGTTTTCGGCCGGCGAATCGGTGAACACGTCGACCATGACGATATTCCACTTTTTCAAACGGATGATGAACATGGGGGTGAGCCTGATGCCGGCGGGCATGAGGGTAATGCCGGCGGCATTGGTTATGGGCTCCGCCAGCTTCATGCCGGGGGCGACTTGGGCGATGTTGAGCCTGCGTTTGATCATGTCCGCCATAGTGTGGATCCATGAAAGCCATCGACCGGTGATTCCGGAGGATTAGACCAAGATCAATCCAGGGAACATCGAAAAAGAACAATTCATAGAAGTTCCCGCCCGTGAATCATATCGAATTATCCGGCGGGAAGCAACCTCTAAGAAGGGTCAATGATTATCGAAAACACTTTAGTTCCCAAAGCGTAACCGTTCGGCCAGGAATTCCGGCAAGCCGGTCCGGTAAATAAGATCGATAGTTTTCTCCCGATTGTACTCGACCCTGTGGTAACGGACTCCCTCGCCGTCGAACATGATCCAGGAGGCGCGCCAATCGCCGTCGCGGGGCTGGCCGACCGAGCCGACGGATACGTAGGCCTTTTCCTCGCCGATGTGGAAATCGGTTTTTTCCACCGGTCCGGTGTCGTGGGGGAAAATGTAGCCGACCTCGGTGCCCAAAAAGGCGCGGTGGTTGTGTCCGACGAAACAAACGTTGAAATCGGTGAACTCGTCCTGCAATGTCCTGACCAGGTGGAAAAACGCCCACGGGCTGTCGGCTTCGCGCACGTAGTCGAGAAGCGGGTTGCGGATGCTGCCGTGGACGAAGCGGAGGTTTTCGCGCCGGTGGTCCGGGAGGAGCGAACTCAGGTAGTCGAGCGTGTCGGAATTGTGGAGCACGCGGGCGGTCCAGTCGATGGCGACCTGGGCGAGCGGGGTGAACTGCTCGGCGCCATGGAGGACGGCGTGCTCGTGATTCCCCATGAGGACGAGGGAGCAGGCGTCTTTCACGACGGCCAGGCACTCGGCCGGTTGCGGACCGTAGCCGACCGTGTCTCCAAGGCAGACGATTTCGTCCGGCGATTCTTTGTCGATGGCGGTCATGACCGCTTCGAGAGCGGCGAGGTTGGCGTGGACGTCGGAGATTATGGCCATTTTCATGTTCGGGATTCCTGGGATTTACAATGCATAATTCATAATGCATAATGCATAATTAACCGCCGGTTGCAAGAGAGCGGTTGGCGGTTTAATTATGCATTATGCATTATGCATTGTACATTGAGAAAAGGAACGGCTACGCCATGTCCGAGCCGATTGCCAAAAACATTGCCGTCGTCTGCCCGCCCGAACTCGCCGGCCGCCGCCTCGATCAGGCGCTGGCGGAACTGGTTCCGGATCTGTCACGCGCGTTTTTGAAAAAGCTGCTGGACGGCGGCGGCGTTGTCATGGACGGCGGCGCGCCGAAAGCGTCCCACCGCCTGAAGGGCGGCGAGCGCATCGAACTGTCCATCCCCGAGGCGGTTCCCCTCGAGGCGGAAGCGGAGGATCTCCCGCTCGACGTCCTCTACGAGGACAACGATCTGGTGGTGGTGAACAAGCATCCCGGCATGGTGGCGCATCCGTCGCAGGGCCACCGGGGCGGAACGCTGGTGAACGCGCTCCTGCACCATTACGGCGAAACCCTGTCCGGCATCGGCGGCGTGCTGCGGCCCGGGATTGTCCACCGCCTCGACAAGGACACGTCGGGCTGCCTGGTCGCGGCCAAGAACGACGCGACCCACCACCGGCTGATCGAACAGTTCATGGAACGGTCGGTGGAGAAAAGCTATCTCGCCATCACCGACGGCGTGCCGAAGCCGGTCAGCGGCAAGGTGGAGGGCCAGATCGGCCGGAGCCGGCGGGACCGCAAGCTTCACGCCATGCTGAACACGGGCGGCCGGCATTCGTTGACCTATTACCGCACGCTCGAGAATTACGGCGCCATCGCGCTGGTCGCCTGCGATCTCAAGACCGGCCGCACCCACCAGGCGCGCGTCCACTTGGCCCACATCGGCGCGCCCATCCTGTGCGACAAGGATTACGGCCGGGGCGCCGACCGTTTCACCTCCGCCGATCTCGAACGGGCGCTGGCGCTGTTCCGCCACGGCGACGCCGGCCGGGCGGCGCCGGCGCCGTTCCGGGTCTTGCTGGATCGCCAGGCGCTCCACGCCTGGCGGCTGGCGTTCGAGCACCCGTCGACCGGGCAACGGCTCGAATTCGAGGCGCCGCTTCCCGCCGACATGCTGGCCGTCCTCGAACCGCTTCGCCGCTCGCGCCGGGATATGGAAGGATGAGAAAGGAGCTTGCTTCTTGCGGGCAATTGCTATATACCAAAGCGCATCTGATATGATGAAATATCCATTTTGAAGTGTGCCGGGGGCGTGGCGGAATGGCAGACGCAAGGGATTTAAAATCCCTTGGCCGCAAGGTCGTGCGGGTTCGAGTCCCGCCGCCCCCACCAGGTCTATACATTTTTCAGATGATGAAAATCCATCTGGAAAACGTATTATTCGCGGGAACGACTTGACTACTTGCCGCGCGTGTGGAAAATACGGGGTAATCATTTCGGAAGGGGATGGCATGGAACAGCAGGCGAGCGCCGAGACCGCGATACTCAACAAATACGGCTTTCATGTCCGGCCCAGCACGCAATTCATGCAAAAAGCCCGTGAATTCAAGTCCGACATCACTGTCGAGGTGGAGAATCTCCGCGCCGACGGCAAAAGCATAATGCAGTTGATGGCTCTTGGCGCCATGCAGGGCGCGGTGGTGAAAATCACCGCCAAGGGCCCGGACGCCGAAGAGGCGATCGCGGTGCTGACCGCGCTTATCCAGAACCGGTTCGGCGGCATCGACTGACCGGCGATGTGCGCCCCGCCTCCAAAGTTCCATTTTCCCATGACAAACATATCGATCAACGGGGCGGCCCTCGCGGCCGCCCGCGTTTCGCGAACGAATACCTTGTTCCGCCACCAATTCGCCAATGAAAGACGGGCGGCCACAAGGGCCGCCCCTTGATCGATATGTCGACTGCCGGATCACACCCCCCGCATAATCCGCACCGCTTCCTTCGGATCCTCGGCCCGGAAAAATCCGGTGCCCGCAACCAGGCAGTCGGCGCCGGCCGCCACCACTTCAGCCGCGTTTTTGGCGCTGACGCCGCCGTCGATCTGGATATCCGCCGATTCGCGCCCTTCGCGGTTGAGAAGCGCGCGGACTTGTTTCAGGCGATCGATGGACTCGGGAATGAACGCCTGCCCGCCGAAACCGGGAAACACGCTCATCAACAAAAGGCGGTCGACGCGGGAAACTTTGCCGGCCAGGCGTTCGACCGGCATGTCGGGGTTGATGCTGAGGCCGCGCGTTTTGCCGAGCCGGCCGATCTGGTCGAGTATTTCGTCGGGATCCGGGTAGATTTCCAGCGGGATGGTGATGCCGTCCGCCCCGGATTCGGCGAACATTTTCAGGTATTTGTGCGGGTTGTCCATCATGAGGTGGACGTCCAGGTACATTTTCGTCGCCTGGCGGACAGCCTGGAGAATGCCGGTGCCGAGCGAAAGATTGGGGACGAAATGGGCGTCCATGACATCGAAATGAATCATGTCGGCGCCGGAGTCCTCCATTTTGCGGATCTCGTCGGCGAGGTGGAGGAAATCGGCTGCCAGAACGGACGGGGCGATTTTCACAATGCGTTTCATTGAGGCATCCTTTATCGATCATTGGATAAACGGTCAAAATTCAGCTTACCGGCAAAATTCCATTCTGTCAAACCAAAGCCGGCCAGCCGCTTGAGGGAACCTCAAAAAACCGTCATTTTCTAAATCTTGAAGCCACTCGCCCCTTTTCGCGCTTTTATAACATTCACAACCGCCGAATGTTATAAAAGCGCTGTCAGACCCTCGTGGCTCCAAGATTAAGAAAATGAAGGTTTTTTGAGGTTCCCTTGACTGGCCCCTCGTTTTTCCTACACTTATACTATCGATTTGTCTGCTTGAAATTACTCGACTTGTTCCCAAAGGATCGACAAGGTTCGCTATGTCCGACATCAAGGCCCAATACAAGACAGTCATGGACGATCACTTCCCGGACGATCTCACCATATCCTTCGGCAACCAGAAGCTGGTGTATAAAAAGCGCACCTGGGTCATCGACGACAATGGCGAGCGTATCCGGAAAGGGCTTCGCTACGGCGAAAACCCGGGCCAGGAGGCCGCGCTCTACGAACTCGTCTCCGGCAACCTGTCCCTCGGGGAATGCCAGTTCATCGAACCCGGCAAGGGCCTGGTGTCCTGCCTGTCGGAGGAAGGGCTGATCCAGTTCGGCAAGCATCCGGGCAAAACCAACCTTACCGACGTCGACAGCGCGCTGAACGTGCTCCGTTACCTGGACGCGCGCCCGGCCGCCCTGATCATGAAACACAACAACCCGTCCGGCGCCAGCTACGGCAAATCGGCCGCCGACGCCTACGACCGGGCGAATTCCGCCGACCGCCTGGCCGCCTTCGGCGGCGCCGCCGTGTTCAACGTCAAGGTCGACCGGGAAGCGGCCGAACTCCTGGCCGCCAACTATCTGGAAGTGGTGGCCGCGCCCGACTACGACGGCGCCGCCCTGGACATTTTCCGCAAAAAGAAAAACCTCCGCGTCATCCGCATCGACCGGCTTGATCGCATCCGCGACTACGCTCCGCTCCGCTTTGTCGATTTCAAGTCGCTGATCGACGGCGGCATCGTCGTCCAACAATCCCAGCTCAACCGCATCACCTCGCCGGCGGCGTTCCTGCCGGCCGAAGCCAAGACGAAGGACGGCCGAACCGTCCGCGCCGAGTGGCAGCCGGACGAGCGCGAAAAAGCCGATCTTCTGTTCGGCTGGCAGGTCGAGCAGGGCGTGACCTCGAATTCCGTCCTGTTCGTCAAAAACGAAACCACCGTCGCCATCGGCGCGGGCGAGCAGGATCGGGTGGGCGTGGCCGAGATCGCCATTTTCAAGGCGTACAAGAAAAAAGCCGACGATATCGCGTTCCGCCGCCATGGACTGCTGTTTTTCGAAGTCGAACTCCGCGAGGCGGCCGGCAAGCTGGTCGTGGGGACGGCGGACGATATCCGGGCCGAGGCGGAAAGCCGGAAGGGCGGGCTGGTCGGCGCGGCGGCGGTGTCGGACGCGTTTTTCCCGAAACGGGACGGCATCGACGCCATCGCCCGCCACGGCGTCGCCTCGGTCATTCATCCGGGCGGATCGCTCGCGGATGCGGAAATAGTCGAAGCGGCCAACCAGCACGGCATGGCCATGGTTTTCACCGGCCAGCGCGCATTCAAGCATTGAAAAAGCTGCAAAGTCATTTTTCGAAGGCATAAAAAAATCCAGCAATGGGGAGCGTACAATGGATCGGGAAAAAACGGGCAAAAACGCCAAGCACATTTCCATGGAACTGACCGCCGACGGGGCGCGCGTCACCAACCTGTCGCTCCGGGGCAGTCGGCTCATCCTGACCATCGAGGCCGAACTTGCCGCGAGCGAACTCAAGGCGGTT
Organism: Planctomycetota bacterium; assembly: GCA_031547475.1. Classification (GTDB taxonomy): domain Bacteria; phylum Planctomycetota; class SZUA-567; order SZUA-567; family SZUA-567; genus JAJBSZ01. The sequence continues at coordinate 15,996 of JAVBRW010000187.1, read as the reverse complement.
CCCAACGAGGACGCGTCCGCGACCCAACCCATTCCTTTCCTGCCGGAATGTCCGGACGAATGCGCGGACATCGAAACGCCCGGAACCGGCTTCGCCATGCCTTCCCTCGGCCCGGTGATCCAGGAGGAGGAGCCGCCCGCCATGCCCGCGGCGGCGAAGGAGGAGCGGGCGGACGACACCGAATTCGTCAACCGCGCCCCGTCCGTCCGCTTGGCTCCGCCCGCCCTTTCCGGGGAAGAGGATGTCATGGGCGGTTTGGCGAAAGAGGAAAAATCCCGCCAAAGCGCTCCGGCCGCCGTGCCGCCTCCGATGGATTTCGCTCCTCCGCCGCTCGCTCCCGCTCCTGCGCCTGTTCCCGCGCCCAAGCCCATGCCGGCGCCCGCCCTGTCGCCGGCGCGTGATATAAAGCCGGGCGAAAGCGCCCGCCTGGTGCGCGGCGAAAGCGCGCTCCAAAGCAAGCAGCCCAAGATCATCATGTTGGAGCCGAACGCTCCGGAAGCGCAACCGGCCGAAGCGGCGCCCGAATTCGCCCCGGCCACGGCGCCGGCGGCGCCCCGATTCGGCGATGCCGGCCCGGCGCCGCTCCTCGCGCTGGACGATTCGCCTTTGTCCTTTTCGCCCGAACCGGCGCCGGCGCCCGCACCGAAAGCCGCGCCCATTCCGATGTCGGCGGCGGCGGGTGAATTGTCGGCCGAATTGGAATTCGCGCCCTCGTTCCAGGGCGAACCGCAGTGGGAGCAGCCCGCCAAGCCGGCCAAAGCGGCGGTCAAGCCGGTGCCCGCGCCCATACTCGAAAGCGATCGAGGCGACGCGACCGAGGAACTGAGCTTTTCCCTGGATAGTTCGCCCGCCACCGCCCCGGCGCCGGCGAAGGCGGAGCAGGAAAACGCCTGGACGAAAAAAGCCGACAAGCCGCCTATGCCGGCCCCCTCTTTCGAGACGGCACAGGGTTCGGGCGGGAGCTGGGACAAACCGTCCGCCTTCAAACCGTCCGCGTCGGGCAGACTGGATATCGCCACAACGCCGCCGGCCCAACCCGAACCGTCCAGCGCCTGGGAATTGGGAACGCCCGCCCTCGCCATGCCGGCCGGCGAAGCGCAAGAGTCCGCTTGGAACGCTTCCGGCTCGTCCCTCCAGGCCATGCCGTCGCTTGAACCGGTGCGCGAACTGACAGAAACGTGGGAAACGTCGCAGTCGATCAAGCCGGTGCTCGCGTCCATGCCGTCCCGCCCGAAACCGGAACCCGCCCCGGTCATGGAATCCAGGCCGGACGGCGATTGGGAAGTCGGTCCGTCCGCCATGGCGGAGGAGTCCATTGCGGTCGGCGGCGATCGCCACGGCGAGCCGCAGCCGGCCATGTCTTTCGGAACAGTGCCCGAGCTGGCGCCGGTTCCGCCGCCCGCTCCGGCCAGATCGCAGGCGCCGTCGTCCGCGCCCGGCCTCAAGCCGCGTCCGGCCGAAACGCCGGCCCCGTCCCAGCCCGCCCCAAGTGGCGACAGGAAGACATCCGACGCCGGCGGCACCACTGTGCTTATCCGCTACACCTGCCCCAAGTGCAAGACGCAGGGCATGCCGGCGGTGGACAAGGTTGGCACGGTGGTCAACTGCTCCAACTGCGGCAAGGCGATGCGGCTGGTCATGAAGAAGTAGGGAAATAAATGGCAGACTCCCGGAAATCCCGCTACAAATCGCCGCTCGCCGTCTGGCTTCCCTTCAGCCTGCGGAAAATCGATTGGTACTTCATCCGCTTCTACGTCAAGGCGCTGGTCATCATCCTGCTTGCCATTTCCGCCCTGGTCGCCATCAGCGATGTGTTCCAGCGTTTCGACAACTTCGTCGTGCTCGCCAGGCAGGAGGACAAGGACCTGCTGGGCATGGCGATGATGTTCGTCACCTATTATTCGAATTTCGTTCCGCAACTGATTCTCCAGTACATGCTTCCGGTCACCATGCTGCTGGCCGCCTCCATCACCGCCACTTCGGCTTACGCCGGCCCGCGGGGCAACAACGAATACATCGTCATCCGATCGGCCGGCGTTCCGGTTTTGCGATCGTTTTTCCCCCTTGTATTTCCCGCCCTGGTCCTGGCGCTGGCATTCCAGGCCGGCCGGGACTTTTTCCTGCCCGACATGGTCAGGAAATCGTCCGCCATCTACGACCGGCTCAAAACCCGCACCAGCAGCCCCACCAGCGTGTCCTTCATCGGCCCCGAAGGGTATCAGACCGCCGCCATCGGCTGGTTCGCCCCCGACGGAACCGGGCATAACATGATTCTCGAAATCCGCGATCCAGCCAAATTCCAGCGCGGGGACGCCCGGGAGGGCGATAACGACTTCATCGCCTACCGCGCCGCCGCCGCCAAGCTGGAGAAGCGTCCGGACGGGCAGTACCAGTGGGTTCCGCTCGACAACGCCAAGGTGCAAACCTATACCCGGTTTTCCCGCCGGGAAACCCCTTGGACCGAGCCGGTTCCCACCAGCATGACCCCCGCCATGATCGAGCGGCAAACGCTGGGCGATTCGGTCAGCACTTGGCGCGATCTCCTGCTTTTGCGGGACGACAACGCCGGCGCCCGGGTCGAATTGCACTGGCGGCTGGCCGACCCGATATGCTGCGTCATCCTCATCCTCTGGGGAACCGGCATGTGCATGGGCTTGATGCTGCGGGGCAGAAGCGCCACCTATATCCAGTCGGTGTCGGTGTCGATGGTGGCGGCTGCGGTTTTTTACATACTGCGGCTGGCGGGCAGGACGCTGTGGGAATCGGGCATGCTGTCGCCGGCCGAAAGCGTGTGGCTGCCGGTGGCGGCGGCCGTCGTCATCGCGCTGCCCATCGCCTGGTGGATGGAAAGGTGATGGCGACCATAACCGCGCTGGTCCTCACCCACAACGAGGAGGCGATAATTGCGCGCTGCCTCGAACGGCTCGCCTGGGCGGACGAGATGCTGGTCGTCGATTCCCATTCCACCGACCGGACCCGGGATATCGCCCGCGCGGCCGGGGCGCGGGTGGTCGAGCACACCTTCGTCGATTTTTCTTCACAGTGCAATTTCGGCCTCGGCGAGGCGGGGTGCGACTGGGTTTTGCAAATCGACGCGGACGAGATGGTCACCCCGAAGCTCAGGGACTCGGTCATCGCCGCCGTGCGCGGCTATCCCGGGCCGGACATCTACAGCGTGTACCGAGACGCCGTCGTGTTCGGCCACCGCATGAAATCGTCGGCGTGGTCCCATGAATGGATTCCCCGATTGTTCCGCAAGGGGTCGGTGACGTTCGCCGGCGCCGTCCACCAGGAGCCGCAGATCAACGGGAGGGAAGTGGGCAAACTGGACGGGCTTCTCGTCCACTACACCTACCGATCGGTTGCACGCTATTTCGACAAGTTCCAGTTGTACTCGACCCTGTGGGCGGAAAAGGCGCGGGCGGGCGGCCGATCGAGCGGGCTGGCGAAAGCGTCGGCCTCCGGCCTGTGGCGCTTTTTCCACGACTACCTGATTCGCGGCTGCATTCGCGACGGACGGGTCGGGTTTCTCGTTGCCGTGCTGGGCGGCATGCACACTTTCATCCGCCACATCAAGCTGTGGGGGCTGGAGCATGCCGAAGAGATAGGCGGAATGAACGAGCGGGAGGATTGACATGCGCCTTGACGACGGGGACAAGCGGATTCTCGCGGATATCGCCAGGCAGGCGCTGGCCGCCGCCCTGGCGGGGAAGCCCTACACGCCAACCATGAGCGACCGGCCGGCGTTGCAGGAAAAGTGCGGCTGTTTCGTCACGTTGAAAACATGCGGCGCGCTCCGGGGCTGCCTCGGTTGTTTCACGTCGGAACTGCCCCTGTACCGGACAGTCGCGGCCTACGCCGCGCATTCGGCCTTGGACGACCCGCGCTTCACCCGGAACCGTTTGAAAATAGACGATGTGGACAAGGTGGAGATGGAAATTTCCGTCCTCAGCCCGCTCAAGCCCTGCGCCGACCCCGAAGCGATCCGGATGGGAACGGACGGCATTTACGTCAAGCATTACGGCCAAAGCGGCTGCTTCCTGCCCCAGGTGGCGACCGAAACCGGCTGGTCGGTGGAAGAGTTCTGGGGCCATTGCTGCCGCGACAAAGCGGGGCTGGAATGGGATGCCTGGCGCGCGCCGGGAGTGGAATTGTGGACATTCACGGCGGAAGTGTTCGAGTGTTGAATCCTACCGTATGTCCGGTATTTCCTTCGCCCGCAGGTCGAACACCAGCACTTCCGCTTTATCTCCGTGCTCGAACTTCAGGACAGTTTCCTCGCGGATGCGGGCGCCGTCGCCTTCCCGCAGCGCCGTGCCGTTGACCGTCACCTGCCCGCGGGCGAGATGGACAAAGGCGTAACGGCCGGGCGGCAAAACCAGTTCCGCTTTTTCGGCGCCGTCGAACAGACCGGCGTATACCCGCGCATCCTGGTAGATGGGCAGGCTGCCATTCTCCTCGCCGGGAGAAATGATCATGCGGAATTTCCCCCGCTTTTCCTCGTCGGGGAAATGTTTCTGGTGATAGCGGGGCGGCACGCCGCGCCGATCCGGAATAATCCAGATCTGGAGTATGCGGAGCATGTCCCGCTTCGATGCGTTGAACTCGCTATGGAAAATGCCGCTTCCGGCCGACATCATTTGGATATCGCCCCGGCGGCTGACCGACAAAGTGCCCATCGAATCCTTGTGGGCAATCTCCCCGTCCAATACATAGGAGAAAATTTCCATGTCGCGGTGGGGATGGGTGCTAAAGCCTTCGCCGGGTTGAATCCTGTCGTCGTTGATGACCAGCAAGTCGGAAAAACCCACCTCTTCCGGATCGAAATAATTGGCGAATGAAAATGTATGGCGCGAATCAAGCCAGCCGGATCGCGCCCGCCCCCTGTTTTCGGCCTTGCGGACTGTCAGCATGGAGCACCTCATTTCTGTATGTCTGGATCAATCAATTTATTCTTATTTATGGCAATATAACATATTTTCATTGCCGCATACCCCCATATTGTATTGTCGCCCATTAAATCATTCGCTTCGAACGTTTTACCAAAACTTGCGCCGGCGATTCAGGCCGGCGATAAAAAACCGTCATTCCAGACAATGCATGGAATGACGGTTATACTGGTCGCAGTTTTGTAGTGTTATGACGTTTTACAAAAATTCAATCTTGTCGATGCGGATTTCCATCGTGCCGCCCGGCAGTTCGGCGGTGACCACTTCGCCCTTGCCGTGGCCGACCATGGACTTGGCCAAGGGGGAGGTGACGAGGATTTTGCCGGAAGTCGGATCGGCCTGGCCGGCGCCGACAATCGTCCGCTTCATCGATTTGCCGTCCGACATGCGGGTGAAGGTGACGGTGCAGCCCATGACCACCTTGTCCTTGGGAGCCTTGGCCGGATCGATAATGACCGCATTCGCCAGCATGCCGTTCAATTGCGCGATGCGGGCATTGAGCATGGCAAGCTCTTCGCGGGCGGCGTGGTAATCGGCGTTTTCCCGCAGATCGCCCTTTTCCCGGGCCTCTTCGATGGCTTTTTTGATCGCGGGGCGCTTTTTCTCGAGTTCGGCCATTTCCGTCTTGATCTTTGCCATCCCCTCTTCGGTCATGGGAACCGCATCGCTGGTCGACATAGCTTTTCCTCCCGGCGTGTGCCGCCTTGCGATCGCACACGCACCCTACTCCTGTTCGAAAAGTCTTTTAAAATTAAAAAAAGAATCCCCGGGGCGAAGACGATCTTTCCGCCCCGGGAGAAAATTCCTGATTTGACCGTTTTTAGCATTTCAAGCAGTTGCCTAAAATGCAGTATATGCCAAAGCGCGTATGGTTTTCGGTTATTCAACCCCATAACCATCGCACGCGCTTTGGGCTTGGGATTTACGTTTACCCAAAACCAATCCGCTTTGGGTATAACGCAGCCGCCGATTTGCGGCCATGTTTTCGGCAAAATGAGTATACCGGAAAGGCGGGTGAAACGGCAATCAAAAATACCGAATCATCTGCCACACTTCACCGGCCATTTACATTCCCGCATCCTATTTTACTGTATCCGGCCTTCCACCAAATCCTTCAGCCGCTTGCAGCCTTCCTCGATATTGGCTTCGCTGGTGGCGAAGGACAGGCGGATATGATCGGGACCGCCGAACGGAAGGCCGGGAACAACCGCCACGTGGGCCTTGTCCAGCGCCAGGTTGGCGAAGTCGGTGGTGCTTTCTATTTCCTTGCCGGCGATCTTCTTGCCGAACAGGCCGGAAATGTTGGGGAAGGCGTAGAACGCGCCCCGGGCCTTCCGGTTCACGAAACCGGGGATGGCGTTCAGCAGCCGGTCGATCAGTTTGCCCCGCGACTCGAAGCGCTGGCGCATTTCCTCGACGCTGTCCTGCGGCCCGTTCAGGGCGGCGACGGCGGCGGCCTGGGTGATGGAGCACGGGTTGGAACAGGTCTGGCCCTGCAGATCGTCGATGGCCAGCGCCACCTCCGGCAACGCACCGATGTAGCCAAGGCGCCAGCCGGTCATGGCATAGGTTTTCGAGCAGCCGTTGGCGATCACCGTGTGCTGGCGGCAGTAATCGGATACCGACGCGATCGATTTGTGCTTGCTGCCGTTAAAGATCAGCTTGTTGTAAATCTCGTCCGACAAGCACCAGATATGATGCTTTTCCATGATGCGGCCGATCTCGATGATGACTTCCGGCGGCACGATCTGCCCGGTCGGGTTGGACGGCGAGTTCAGGATCAAGAGCTTCGTCTTCGGGGTGATGACCGCTTCCAGCGCTTCCGGCGTCAGGGCGAACAGATCCTCTTCCTTGGTGTTGACAAACACCGGCACGCCCCCGACGAGACGGACCATCTCGGGGTAGCTGACCCAGTAGGGGGCGGGAATGACCACCTCGTCCCCGGGGTTGACCATCGCCATGAGAGCGAGGTAGATGGAGAACTTGCCGCCGGGCGAAGCGACGACCTGGTTCGGCTTGTATTCAACGCCGGTGTCGCGGGACAACGCGGCGGCAATGGCTTGCCGGAGTTCGGGAGTGCCGGAGACCGCAGTGTAGCCGTGCATGCCTTCGTCTATCGCTTTTTTCGCCGCGTCGCAAATGTGTTTCGGAGTTTTGAAATCGGGTTCGCCGACGCTGAGGGAAATCACGTTTTTGCCCTCGGCTTTCAGCGCTTTGGCCCGGTTGTTCATGGCCATGGTCGCACTGGGCTCGAGTTCGAGTACACGCTGGCTAAGAAACGCTCTAGGCATTGCCATACTCCTTCAACTGCAGTCACTTCCATAAAACGGGGCCGCAACGCAGCCCCCGAAATACTTTACTTTCCCCGCGCCTTCGCCTTGGCGGCGCGCTTGAACTTGTCGAAATTCTCGATATAGACGTCCAATCTCCCGGAGTCGGCGAGACCGAGCGCGAGACTTTGCGTTTCCACCGCCTTTTCCGCGTCGCCGGTGGCGAACCAGGCGGAGGCAAGCGTATCGAGGAACGCTGCCTGATCGGACGCGTAGCTGCCGTCGGCCAGTTCGTCCCGGGACGAAATCAGCAACTGCGCCAAATGAAGCGCCTTTTCCGCGTTGCCGCCCGACCGGATGGGCGCCACGGCCAGGTAATAGGCTTGCGCATTGACCAGCAAAAGCCGGTGTGCATGCTTGGCCTTTTCGTCCTGGTAGCGGGAGAGCGCCTGATCCGCCTTGGCAAGGCAGGCGAACGCCCGGGTATAATCCTTCAATTCGGCATACACGCCGGACGCGGCAAATTCGGTCGCGAATTCACGTTCGGGCCTGCCCTCGTCGGTGACGTGCCGGGTGTAGATGTTGGCCAGGTTGCCGTAATAGCCCATGCGCCGGACCGAACGCTCCGCCGCCACCTGCAGGGCGAGGGCGAAGTCGCTGCGGACGCGCTGATTGTCCGCCAGGGCGGTGGCGTATATGCGGCCGCGCGACAACAGCTCGGCCGTTTCCTCCGGGCCAGCGCGGCTCACCAGGGCGGGGAGGGAGTTGACCCACGCTTCGCGCCAGCGGGCGGCGAACACTCCGGCCATCCAGCCGGCCGCCACCAGCGCGGCGAGCAGCAGGACGGTTTTGAGCGCCAGCGAACGCCGCGTCGGCCGCCGCATCTCTCCGACGGGAGGCAGGCCGCATTCCTCGCGGCTGTAACGGCCGAAGACGAGCTGGTCCATGGGGCGTCACCCTTCGAAAATCACGCTTTCCACTTCCGGCATTCCCGACTGGGGCAATGCCCAGGCCTGCGACCGGTTCATCCTGGCGCGGAAAAAATCGGCGCCGGTGAAGGTCGCGTGATCGAGACGGCAGTTGACCAAATCCGCTCCGGCCAGAATGGCGTTGGTCAGGTTGGCGCCGGTCAAATCGCTTTCGTTCAGGTTGGCACAGCACAAATCGTACCCGACCAGTTCGGCCTTTTTCAAATCCATGCCGGCAAGCTCGATGTTTTCCCGGATGTCCTGGCACCAGCGGTTCCAGCCGGCGGCGTCGTTCTTGCCCAGGCATTCCCTGAGCTTCTGCACCGGCGTAATCAGCGATCGGCGCATTTCGGTAATGTCCACCGCGAGTTCGTAACCGCCGCGCACGCGCTTCAGGGAGAGCGCCTTGCCGCGGATCATGGCCAGGGATTCGCCGCGTCCGCTCTTTTCCGCCTGCACCATTATTTCCAGGATGGCGCCCTTCACCGCTTCCGTCTTGCTGCAGAACAGAATCAGGTGGTTGCCGTCCAGATAGGTGGCGTCCGCCGTCTTCGCCTTGCGATCGCCGCCGAGGGACGCGTTCAGGATCCGGTAGAACGCGCGCTTCGGCTGGGCGGTCGTGGAGATGGCAAGGGGCGACTCGTCCGCCTCGGTAATCAGCATTTCCAGCCCGGAAATAAGCTCGTCAATCAGCTCGAGCTCCGGGAATGTCGTTTCCGTGTCGATCATGGGTGGCCTCCAGCGGCATCGGCGCCACGCGCAATGGTACTCACGATACGGAGGTAATGCAATTCACAATTCACGATTCGCAATTCACAATTTTTCCTTGGATAATTGTGAATTGCGAATCGTGAATCGTGAATTGTGAATTGCAGTTTAATCGTCCTTCGTCTTCTTCTTCCGCTCCGCCACCACCTCTTCGGCGATGCGGAGAGGCACGACCTCGTACTGCTCGAAATGCATGGTGAACGAGGCGCGGCCCTGCGTCATGTTGCGGAGTTCCGACGCGTAGCCGAACATGTTGGCCAGCGGCACCATGGCCTTGATCATTTGGCCGTTGGCGAGCGCTTCCATGCCGCTGATGCGGCCGCGCTTGCCGCACAGGTTGCCGGTCACGCCGCCGGCGAATTCCTCGGGCGTGGTGACGTTCACCGACATCATCGGCTCCAGGAGCTGCGGATTGGCCTTCATGAACACTTTCTTGAACGCCATGGACGCGCAGGTGCGGAACGCCTGCTCGGACGAGTCGACCTCGTGGTGCTTGCCGTCGAAGAGGGTGACGCGGACGTCGACAATCGGATAGCCGGCCCAGGCGCCCTTGGCCAGGGCGTCGGTGACGCCCTTCTGCACGGCCGGGATGTATTCTTTCGGCACGGTGCCGCCGACGATGGCGTTGACGAACTCGAAACCGGTGCCGCTCGGACGCGCCTCGATGCGCAAGGACACCTGCGCGAACTGGCCGCGGCCGCCCGACTGCTTGGCGTAGCGCTCGTTGATCTCGGCCGTGATGGTCGCGGTCTCGCGGAACGCCACCTGCGGCGCGCCGGTGACCACCGAGACGCCGAATTCGCGGCGCATGCGATCGATCAGGATGTCCAGGTGCAGCTCGCCCATGCCGGCGATGATGGTCTCGTCCGTTTCCTGATCGGTGGAGACGAGGAAGGTCGGATCCTCTTCCGACAGCTTCTGGAGCGCCTTGTCGATCTTGTCGCGGTCCGACCTGTCCTTCGGCGCGATGGCGATGGACAGGACGGGCGCCGGAAATTCGATGGCTTCGAGAATGATCGGATCGTTCTCGCAGCAGATGGTGTCGCCGGTCATGGTGTCGCCGATGCCGATGACGGCGCCGATTTCCCCTTCGTAGAGGCAGTCGACCATCTCCTGGCGGTTGGCGTGCATGCGCATGATGCGGCCGATGCGCTGGCGCTTGTTCTGGGTCGAATTCAAAACGTAGGTGCCCGCGTCCAGGCGGCCGGAGTAGATGCGGACATAGACGAGCTTGCCGACGTGGCGGTCGGTCATGATCTTGAAGGCGATGGCGGCGAGGTGGTTGCCTTCCCCGGGCACCCGGCGGCGGACGCTGCCGCGGGCGGATTCGCCGATGATCGGCGGCTTGTCGACCGGGCTGGGAAGATAGTAGACGATGGCGTCCAGAAGCATCTGCACGCCCTTGTTCTTGAAGGCGCTGCCGCACAGGACGGGGACGATTTTCTGCTTGTGGGTGGCCTTCTTGACCACTTCCCGCAGCTCGTCGGCGGTGATTTCCTTGCCGTCCAGATACTTTTCCATCATGCCGTCGTCCTGCTCGGAAGCTTTTTCCAGCAGGTTCATGCGCCACTCGTCGGCGACCGGTTTCATTTCTTCCGGGATTTCCTCGATGCGGACGGTCAGGCCCTTGTCCTTTTCATCGTAATAATGCGCCTTGTAGGTGACGAGATTGATGACGCCGACGAACTCGGGGCCTTCGCCGATCGGGATGGAGATCGGGACGGCGTTGGCGCCGAGGATGTTCTTGATCTTTTCGACCACGCCGAAATAGTCGGCCCCGACCCGGTCCATCTTGTTGACGAAACAGATGCGCGGGACCTCGTACTTGTCGGCTTGGCGCCAGACCGTCTCCGACTGCGGCTCGACGCCGCCGACGGCGCAGAACAGGCCGACCACGCCGTCAAGGACGCGGAGGCTCCGCTCGACCTCGACCGTGAAGTCGACGTGCCCGGGGGTGTCGATAAGGTTGATCTCGCAGTCGCGCCAGGTGGTGGTGGTGGCGGCGGAGGTGATGGTGATGCCGCGCTCCTGCTCCTGGGCCATCCAGTCCATGGTGGCGGAACCGTCGTGGGTTTCCCCAAGCTTGTGGTTCTTGCCGGTGTAGAAAAGTATGCGTTCCGAGCAGGTGGTTTTGCCCGCGTCGATATGCGCCATAATGCCGATGTTGCGTACCCGGTTCAACGGGATGCTTCTTTCAACAGCCATTTCCAATCGCTCCTCTGTGAGTGTAATCCCTCTTACGTCTATTTTCTCTTTCGTGTATGTCGTCGAAACGTCGTTACCGCCCGAATTTGCCCAAAAAAACCCCGGAACCGGTATCGGGCCGGTTCTGCGGGGGGAATCTGGTTTTGGGTAGGTGGAACCCGGGAGGCGTGTCTCCGCGAGAGAAGTCACCATGCCGGCACCGCGCCGATTCTCGAATCGGGCGCCGGTGCAAACCGTGTGTTCAGGCTGGGCCGGCCTGGCTATGCTCCTGTGGCAAAGAGTTGTTTAAATATAAAAAATCACCCGCCGCTTTCGCGAGCGGCTGGCTGACCTAGTGAAGTATATTCCATGGGGGTGACTTGCGCAAGAATAAAATCGAATACTTTCAGGGTGCGCGATTCACACCAATTTCTTGCCAGCCGCCGATTTGTGCCAATTGACCGTGATGGAATTTTTCATTTTCGAACCGGTTTGGATCGAAACGACGTTTTTGCGATCATTGAGCACGCAATCGATGCGGAAACAACCGTCTGCGTCGGCGCGGACGGTTTTGCCGGCGATTTTGAGCCTGGCGCCCGGACGCATCCTGCCCTCGAGCGTGAGCGCGGTGCGGGTGATGCGGACGCCGGATTGGGCCAATTCTCCGATGCCGGGGTTCGCGCTCCGGCGGATCGGGGCGGGCGCGGGTTTGGCTTGGCCGGGGGTGAAAAGCGGATCGATCAGGGTCAAGCGCCGGTGCAACTCGGCCGCCGCTTCGAATACCGGAGTCGCCAAGTCGGCAAAGGGGCAGTCGGACGCGGAAGCGGGCTGGACCAGATCGTGCGGACGGAAAACCGGAGCCGGGTCTTCGCGCGTTATGCGGGGCGTTTCGATTGCCGCCGGAGCGGGCAACGCGCGCGAGGCAAACGCACCCAGGCGGGAAAACGCGGCGAGGTGACCGTGCAGAAGGAACGATCCGTTTCTGCCCGCCGTTTCGTCCGCTTTCCGGAGCGCGGGCGACAAAAGCGGAGCGGGCGGATAACGGACTTCGGCCGGCCGGTCGGGACGCTCGGCATCCAGTCTTGTCACCAAGAGGGTGGGAGCGGGGGCGAAGTCGGAGGACACGGCCTGCTGCCGACGCATGCGCAGGCGGTTGCGCTGGATGAATTCCTGCTCGAGCAGCGCCGAATCGCGGCGGATCAGCAACGGCGCCGACCGGAGGACGCGCGGCCCTTCGATTAAAAACGACCGGTACAGCATATGGACAATCTGCTCCGCCTCGATGTCCCGATCCCGGTGATCCGGCCGGTCGGCCGACCATTGCCGCGCTTCGGCGTCGGGCCGGACAAAACGGCGGCCGCGCGCCGGATTGGGGCGGAGGCTGGAGCGGACAGTGGCGCCGGAGCCCTCTTCTCCCCTGCTTTCGCGGGGAAGGGTGGCGGTGTTGGTGCGGGCGAGGCAGAGGAAACGGCCGTCGGCGTGGGTCATGCCGAGTTCGACCGCGTAGGTCCGGTCGGCGGCCCAGAAATCGACGGTTTTGCCCTTGTCCTTCAGCGAGACGTCGAGATCGAATACGCTGTTCCAGCGCGCCGTCCCGGCGTCCAAGCCGGTGATGTCGTAAAAGCGCAATACCGGGCGCGGTTTGGACAAATCGGCGAGAATATCGTCCGCCTCGTTCACCGCCGCCCTGTCCCACCACACGCGGGCGCGGCGGGGACCGATGGCGGTCAAACCGGCCAGCGTGGAGGGTTTGGCGCCGCCGTGGATGGATTCGAGCGTTTCCCTGAGAATGGCGGCGGGAAGGCGGTCCGGATCGAACCGGCCGGCCAGCGTTTCCTTGGCCTGGCGGATAAAATGGCCCTGGTCGGCATGCTGCGACAGCGCGCCGTCCAGGAGGATGGGGTAATTTTCGCGGAAGTGGCGTTTCAGCTCTTCGGAAAATTCGGCAATATCCATGAGGGAAGCGCTGGCGTCGCGCTCCCTATCCTCGGAATGGCGTGGGAAAACCGATGGCCCGAACATAATCAGTTCTCGCCCGGCTTGTGGTAGACCCATTCCAGCCGGCAGTCGGAGCACTTGAGCGAATTCAGCACATTGTAATAGCTGGTATAGCCGCTCGAAGTATCGGTTTTGGCCAGGGTCATGGCGTCGTGAATGTGGGCGTGATCGTAACACACCCCGCGCCCGCATGCGCCGCACGTGCCCCTGGCCTCATTGTCGCAAAACCAGCATTTCATGGTTTCCCCCTTTCAACCAATGCATACTTCATAATTCACAATGCATATATAACTATACCCGCAAACCGTTCTTCCCCCCGAAGTGGTTCAATTATGCATTATGCATTATTAATTATGCATTGTCTTACTCGGTCTTGGCCTTCTTTTCGCCTCTGGCCTTGGAAGTGGCGGTGCGGGGCTTCCGGGCCTTGGCCGGCTTTTTGGCGGCGTCCTTTTTCGGTGCGGCCTTTTTGGCGGCCGGCTTTTTGGCCGCGTCCTTCTTGGCGGGCGCCGCTTTTTTCTTCGGCGTCCAGTCGGCAGTCTTGAGGCCCTGCTGTTTCAAAATGGTCGCCACCGTGGCGGACGGCTTGGCGCCGACCGACAGCCAGTACTTGGCCCGCTCCAGATCGATACGAACCGGTTCCTTTTCGGACTTCGGGTTGTAGAAGCCCAGTTCCTCGACCGGACGTCCGTCACGGCGGGTGCGGCTGTTGTAGACGCCTATGTGGTAATACGGCAGATGCACGCGGCCCGCGCGCGACAAACGAATGGCTACAGACACCTCTTATCTCCTTTTCTTCTTTTTTTCTTTCTTTCTGTCCTTCTTTTTTTGCTGGGCTTTCGAGCCCTTTTTCTTGGATCCGAACAGCGAACGCCCCTGCGCGATGGACGACAGCCCGCCCGGCGTCATGGCTTCCAGCGCCTGCTGGCCGCCGGCGCCGCTGAACAGTCCGAGGCGACCCATGCGGCTGGTGATTTTCCGCATTTCCTGGAACTGTTTCAACAGGTCGGACACATCCTTCATCGTCTTCCCGGAACCCCGGGCGATACGCTGTTTGCGTTTCTGATCGATGATTTCCGGATGCTTGCGCTCCTCCTTAGTCATCGACTGAATTATGCATTCGATTTGCTTGAATTGATTTTCGTCAATGTCGACGCCCTTCAACTGGGCGCCCAGGCCCGGGATCATGCCAAGCAAGTCCTTCAGAGACCCCATCTTGCGGATGGAGGCGAGTTGCGAAAGGAAATCGTCCAGGTTGAACTGGTTGGCGGCCAGCTTGTCCTGAAGCGCCTTGGCCTCCTTCTCGTCGATGACCGACTGCGCGCGTTCGACCAGGCTGACCACGTCGCCCATGCCGAGAATGCGGCTGGCCATGCGGTCGGGGTGGAATTCCTCCAGCGCGTCCAGCTTTTCGCCGGTGGCGACGAACTTGATGGGAACGCCGGTGGTTTCGCGAAGCGACAGCGCCGCGCCGCCCCGGGCATCCGAATCCATCTTGGTCATGATGGCGCCGGTCAGGGGCAGGCGCCGTTTGAACTCCTCCGCCGTGTCGACGGCGGACTGGCCGATCATGGCGTCGCAGACGAAAAGAATTTCGCGGGGAGCCGATGCGTCCTTGATGGCGCACAGCTCGTTCATCAGCTCCTCGTCGACGTGGAGCCGGCCGGCCGTGTCCATGATGACGACGTCGGCGTTATGGAGCTTGGCGGCGTTCAAGGAATTGCGGCAGATGGAGACCGGGTTGGCGCCGGCCTGGGTGAACACCGGCACGCCGATTTGTTCCCCCAAGACCTGCAACTGCGCGATGGCGGCCGGGCGCTGCACGTCGGCGGCGACCAGGAGGGGCGTTTTGCCCTCTGCCTTCCATTTCCGGGCCAGCTTGCCGGCGGTGGTGGTTTTGCCGGAGCCCTGCAGGCCGCAGAGCATGATGACGGAAGTCGCGCCGGCGGCCCAGTCGATGCCGGCGGCGGCGCCGCCCAAAAGCTTGACCAGCTCGTCGTAGACGACCTTGACGAACAACTGCCCCGGATCGACGCCGGGAATGACTTCCATGCCGAGGGCCTGCTCGCGGACCCGATCGACGAAACCGGACGTCACCTTGTTGTTGACGTCGGCCTCGAGAAGCGCTATGCGCACTTCCTTCATGGCGTCGGCCACATTTTCCTCGGACAGCTTCGCCTTGCCGAGGACGGTGCGGAACACTTTACTCAGACTGTCGGTAATGGATTCAAACATGCCGCGTCCATATCAAAAAGCCGCATTCGGGTTCGTGCGCGCCTCTGCCTTGGAAACTTCCGCCGTGCAAAGAAAAATCATCTCCACATCGATTTGGTCGACATCCTCGACCGCCGTAATGTTTTTCAAAAACTCGTCCCGCAGCCGCCGTATCGAATTGTCGCGGACCAGGGACCGCCAGTACAGCGCCCTGCCCTCGCACTCGGCCAGGACGTAAAACGCTTCGACGCCCTGTTTGTCCTTCTCCCGCAGGCACAGTATATTCATCGGCCGCCTGCCCGGCAGTTGCAGCGTGACAAGCTGGTGTTTGCCGTGCAAATTTCGCCAAGGAGTCATGTAAAAACCTCCGGTGAAAAAACGAAAAGTTGAACGGTATACTATACCTTTATCCGGAGCGGGTGACAAAGGTTTTTTCGCCAATGCCGCCGCCTTCTTATGATCGAACTGCGCGGTACAATCCCGTAGCGGTTGTTTTGCCCGCTGGGCCCCGGCTCAACTTCCCGTTCATCGCCCGGTTCAGAGTGCGCACGCCGGGGTGACGTTTTTGGGGGAGTGGGGGGGGGGGGGGGGGGGGGGGGGGGGGGCGGGGGCGCGGGGAGGCCGGCGACACGCCCACCCCCAGCG
>JAVBRW010000256.1:0-8927 GCA_031547475.1 Planctomycetota bacterium | reverse complement strand
GGGAACGGCGGGTAGTGAGGCCTCCCAAGGCACCCCGGGGATTATCTTGACCGGAGATCCCCAACCCAGGGCTCCCTTACAAAGGAGCCCACCCGACCCTTCGGGCCCCGGGCAGGATCCGCCGGGGCTTCCGGACCTTTTTTTAGAAAGGAACGGGGATGTCCATTGGACGGGAATTTTTTTGCAATCCGGCTTGACAACCCGCCGGCATTGGTTATAATAGTAATAATTATTACTTGCAAAGGTTTCTTAAAAATGCATTCTACTCTTCACTCCGAGGCCGATTCCCGGTTCCGTGCGTTGTGCCGGGAGCAGAACTGGAAATGCACGGCTCAGCGCAGAGCTGTGTATTCTTGCCTGGACGGCAACCGCCGGCATCCGACGGTCGAAGCGGTGTGGCACGAAGCGCGTCTGGTGCTGCCCGATCTTTCGCTGGACAGCGTGTACCGCATTCTCGACGATTTCACCGGCGCGGGCGTGGTGCGCCGGCTTGAAGGGGCGCGCGTCATCCGCTACGATCCCGATCTGGCGCCGCACGATCATTATGTCTGCACGCAATGCGGCAGCATGTTCGATTTCCACCATTTGGAATCGGCCGAGGCGGCCGCGCAGTGCCGCGGTTTCGGAAGCGTGGAGGCGGTGGAATTGGTGGTGAGAGGCGTGTGCCGCGATTGCCAGCGGAAAAACGCGCCGCCAGCCGAAGTGAAATAAGTAAAACAAGCAAAACTATCAGCCAGCCGTTTTTCCAATATTGGGCGGTAATTTCGTTGTCTTTTCACAAGGAGAAAGCACATGAGCGTCAAGCAGGATTCCAAGACCTTCAAGAACCTGGCCTATGCCTTTGCCGGCGAATCGCAGGCGCGCAACAAGTACACCTATTTCGCCAGCCAGGCCCGGAAGGAAGGCTACGAGCAGATTGCCGCCATTTTCGAAGCCACCGCCGCCAACGAGATGGCGCACGCCAAACTGTGGTTCGAAGCCATGGCCGGCATCGGCGACACCAGGGCCAACCTGAAGGCGGCCGCCGGCGGCGAACACGATGAATGGACCGACATGTACAAGCGTTTCGCCGAAGAGGCGGAGGCGGAAGGCTATTCGGACATCGCGCGTCTCCTGAAGCGCGTCGGCGATATCGAAAAGCACCACGAGGAACGCTACCTGCAGCTTTTGGCCAACCTCGACAAGAACGCCGTTTTCGCCCGCTCCGAGAAGAAGCGCTGGCAGTGCCGCGTCTGCGGCCACGTCGTCGAAGGGGAAAAGGCTCCGGAAAAGTGCCCGACCTGCTCGCACCCGAAAGCGTATTTCGAAATTGAGGCGATCAACTACTAAAACGCCATAGCATCGCGATTCAAGACGAAGAAAGCATCCTGCGAAAGCGGGATGCTTTCTTCGTCTTCTATGCGAAACGGTATGCGCCATCAATAGTCGGCGACAATTTCCCGCGCCATTTCGCACCATTTCCACAAGCGCTGCGGCTCGCCCTGCAGGGTGATGATGGTTTTCATCAGCACTTCCACATTGCACTTGTGCTTGCGGGCCAGCTTGCACACCGTGATCATCTCCTTTTTGAGGAATTCATAATCGGGCTGCGGATTGGCGAGATAGTTGGAATTGGGCTTGAAGGAGACAATGGTGCCGGATCCCATTTTCTCCATCGCTTCTTCGAGATTGGCGTAGGGGGAGATGGAAATTTTTCTGAGGTTGGGGATTTGGCCGAGTTCGCCCAGCTTGTGATCGAGCCGTTCGCAGCAGCCGTAATACATGGAGCCCCATAGCTCTGCCCAGCGTTTTTCGTGTTCCACCGCGAATTCCATCGTCATGGCCGGCGACACCGAAGTGAAAATCTGATTGGCGATATAACCCCACATATCCTTCAGCCTGGCGCCCATGCCGGACGCGGTCGCTTTCGGCAACAGCGTGGTGTAGCCGTAGCCGCCGCTGCCGCTGTAATGGTTCGTGTTGTTGGACGACAGCAGTCCGAGCTCCTCGTAGCGCTTCGCCTGGTGGATGGAGGCGTCGACGTAGCGGCGCATGGCGGCGTGCATGAATTCGGGATTTTCGATAAAATCGTACATCCCCTCCTCCAGCCCCATCCACGACAGCAGATCGTCCCACGGCACGAAGCGGAAATAATTTTTGCCGAACAGCTTCACCTCCAGAAGACCGTCGAAAATTTCGCCCAGCAGCTCGCGCCGGCGCCGCGTCTCCGCTTCGTTATGCTCGACGCGGGGGAACCGGATCATGTCCAGCTTGTCCGGGCCGTCGATGAGGCGGTCGAAATGGCGGGCGACCGAAATCTCCTGCGAACTCTGGTTCGCCAGCTTGTCGGCGCCGGGGGACGAAATGTCTATGCCGAAGCCGGTGTCGGAAATGGCGGCGGGGCAAAGCACCGCCGGCTCGACCACGGTGTGGCATTTGCAGTGCGTCCACTCGTAGATTTTCAATTGCAACTGCGCCTCGATCTGGGCGAGGAACGGGTCTTGTATGGTGGGGACGAGTTCGTCGCCGACGTTCAGCAGGAATACCGGGCAGTCGCGGGCGAGAACGGCGGGCCGGATCATGCGGCCGTCGTTGACCGCCGTCCAGATGCGGCGGTGCTCGTCCTGATCGGGGTGAAGGGCGATGTCCCGCACCCGCTTGCCGAGTTCGCGCAGGCGTTTCATATCCTGTTCCGTAACGCTTTCCGTAATGGCGCTGGTCATGGTTCCGCTCCTGTGGTCGCGCAATTCCCCTCCGTTCCGAACCCGAAGTCCGGCCGGATGGCGCAGCGTTGTTTTTAAGCATTTTTCAAGATAAGGCGCCGAACCGGGAACAAACCGCGTTCACAATCCGGCGCCGGGCAGGTTGGCGTCTATTCTACTTTTTCACCGAAGCGGCGAGCTTTTTGTACATGTCCTGCATGTCGCCGTAGCTCTTGAGGTTTTCCGCCGGCGGCAGGTACTGGACCATGAAGCCCAATTTTTCGATGTCTTTCCTGAACGACTCCATGGCGGCGATCTTCTTGGCGGCGGCGTCGAACTTCGCCACGATTTCGGCGGGCGTTCCCTTGGGGAAGAAGAAGCTGAATTCGTAGCCGGGATAGCTGTACTGGACGCCCTGCTCGATGCAGGTGGGGACGTCGGGGAACACGGTGCTCCGGTCCTTCGACACGAAGCCGAGGCTGCGGAAATCGCCCGACTTGATGTAGCCCTGGACCGTGCCGTAGGAGTTGGGCATGGAATCGATGTGGCCGCCGAGGAGGGCGGTCGCCTTTTCCGAATTGCCGCCGACGTCGACCATCTTGAACTTGATGCCCGCCTGTTCCTGCAGGGACAAGATCATGAAGTAGGTATAGCCGCCGATTTCGGTGGCGGTGCTGATTTCGCCCGGTTTCGCCTTGGCCGCCTCGATGAACTCCTTCATGTTATTCCAGGGCGAGCTCGCGTTGGCGAAAAAGCCGGTGGCGCTGTCCGAGACCAGCCGGGGGCCGACTTCGAAGCCTTCGATGGAATAGGGCGCGACGCCGGACAGGTTGTTCAGGATGACGTTGTTGTGGAAGAAGAGGACATTGTAGCCGTCCGGGGCGGAGTCGTGGACTTTCTTGGTGCCGTTGAAGCCGCCGCCGCCGGTGACGTTCACGACCACCACAGGCTGGCCGAGTTCGGCCTTGGCGTATTTTGCAAAGGTGCGGGCCGACAAATCGGTGCCGCCGCCCGCCGCCGCCGGAACGATGAGGGACACGGCCGACTTCGGGTAATCGAGCGCTTGCGCGAGGCCGAGGGCAAACACGGCCAGGGCCGCCATGACGGTGACGCGGTAGGTGGTGCGCATGAAAATTCCTCCTCGAAAAAATGCGGTGGTAAAAATGTCGCGGAACGGTGCACGCCGCCGGCCGCGACCGGTGGTGGGTGCTTACGCTCTCCCCTGCCGTTTCGCCTGGCGGTGCCGTTGCACTTCCCGCACGGTGCAGACGGCAAGGACGATCACGGTGACAGCCAGGAACGCCCCGGACAGCGGGCGGTTGATGAACGGCAGAAAGCTGCCGTCCGTCATCATCAGCCCGCGCCGAAGGTTGGTCTCGACCAGGTTGCCGAGGATGAACGAGAGAATGAACGGCGCGACCGGCAGGCGGAATTTGCTCATCAGATAGCCAACGATGCCGAACAGGAGAATCGACTGCACGTCGAAGGCGCGGCTGTTGACGGCATAGGCGCCGACCGTGCACAGGACAAGTATTATCGGCATGAGGATGTACTTGGGGATGAGCAGCATGCGGACGAATATGCGGATGCCGAAGAATTCGAGCAGTATCATCATGACATTGGCGATGAGGCAGGCGGCGAATATGCCGTAGACCAGATCGGCCGAGGTGGTGAACAGCAAAGGGCCGGGCGTCAGGCCGTGGATCATGAAACCGCCCAGCATCATGGCGGTGACGCCGTCGCCGGGGATGCCGAGGGCGAGGAGGGGAATCAGGGCGCCGCCGATGGTGGCGTTGTTGGCCGTTTCGCTGGCCACGATGCCGGCCGGAACGCCGGTGCCGAACTGCTCCGGCGTTTTCGAACTGTTTTTGGCCGCGATGTAGGCGAGTATCCCCGAAGTGCTGCCGCCGATGCCGGGCAGGATGCCGATGCCGGTGCCGATGAGGGAGGAGCGGAGGAAATTCCATTTCTGCTCGGTGAATTCCGCCATGGAAAAGCCGAACCCCCTGATCGGTTTCATCTCCATCGGCTTGACGTTTTTGAGCGCGTTGATGGTTTCGGCCGTCGCCAGCGCTTCGGCGATGGCGAAAATGCCGATGAGGGTCGGGAGAATGTCGAAGCCGGATGTCAGGTTTTCGATGCCGAGGTTGAAGCGCGGCAAACCGTCGATGGGCGCCAGGCCTATCGAGGAGACGATGAGGCCGAGCATGCCGGACAGCAGGCCGACCAGGATGTTGCCGCTGGATATGGTGGCGATCATGGTCAGGGCGAAGATGGTGACGGCGAAGTATTCGATGGCGGAAAAGCGCAGGGCGAAGCGCGCCAGCGGCGGCGCCATGAACATGAGGATGATGAAGGAGAACAGTCCGCCCAGGAAGGAAAAGACGATGCCGAGGCCGAGGGCCTTGGCCGCATCGCCCTTCCGCGCCATGGGCGAGCCGTCGAAGCAGGTGGCGATGGACGAGGGCGTGCCGGGAATGTTCAGGAGAATGGCGGCAATCAGGCCGCCGGACACGGCGCCGATGTAGAGGGCGACCAGCAGGTTCAGGCCCATTTCCGGCTCCATCGAAAAGGTGATGGGCAGGAACAGGGACACCGCCATGGCGGCGGACAATCCGGGAATGGATCCGAAGACAATGCCGACCGCCACTCCCCCCAGCATCACCGCCAGCATGGCGGGCTGCAGGCAATAGGCGAATCCTTCCGACAACAAGCGCATGGTTTCCATCCGTGCTCCCCCTGGAATTTTTCAAGCGGTTCGCGGCGATTTGGCTCAGCCCAGCAGCCCGGCCGGCAGCATGACGTTGAGCTGGAACTTGAACAGGTAGTAGACAATGCCGCTGGTCGCCGCCGCGATGACGAGGAAGAGCGGGAAATTCCTTTTTTCCTTCGGCGCCATGACCGGTATTTGAACGGCCAGGTAGAGGAAGGTGGCGGGCATGAAGCCGAGCGGCTCGAAGGCGAAAACGTAGGCTCCGAAAGCGGCGATGGTCAACAGGACGCGCATATATTCGGGCGCGGCGTCCCCTTCTCCGTCGGCGGGTCCGGCCGCCGCCGGGGCGCGCAGTTTTTTCAGGCTGGACGCGGTCAGCAGGAACGCGAGGGCGAAGGTGAGGCAGGCGACGATTTTCGGAACGAAAGCCGGGCCGATGGCCATGACCTGCGACTTCGGTAGCGCTTCGGCCAGGCAGAAATAGGCCACGGCCAGCAGCATGAAAAACACGCCCACGATCAGGTTGCCGTATTTTTTGAAAAACATCGTGCCCTCCTCCGGAACAGCGGTTGGCGGCGGAATGCGCAGGGAATGTAGTGCAGGGTATAGGGCGTCGGGGAGCGGGTGGTTTACGGGTGCTTGATAGTGCCCGCCATAAACAGTAACAATTGTTTTGCCAAAAGCATTTTGGCTTGCGCGCGGCGGGCGGCGGGACTACAAATTATACAATAATACATATTATAGGTGTACATTTACTTCAAACGCGCATTTTCAGCCAATTCCCGATTTGCCGGAAAAACGGAGAAGGGTGGGGAAATTTGGTGCAACATATGTCGTGACATAGTTGCGACATGTGATCGCGGAGGAACGGGCATGGCCAAAATCGGCGTCATCGCCCCGAACGATCAGGTCAGGGAACAATCCGTCCTGGCCGCC
Source organism: Planctomycetota bacterium (assembly GCA_031547475.1). Taxonomy (GTDB): domain Bacteria; phylum Planctomycetota; class SZUA-567; order SZUA-567; family SZUA-567; genus JAJBSZ01. The sequence goes on along the minus strand of JAVBRW010000256.1, from coordinate 2,597 downwards.
CGCCAACTCGGCATGGCCGAAGACGTTGTCGTCCATATCGGCAATGTCTGGGACGGCATCGACCTTGCCAAACAGATGGCGGCCGACGGCATCGAAGTGGTCGTCGCCCGGGGCAGCACCGCCGACTTTCTCATCCGCTCCGACATCCACATCACCGTTGTGCCGATAACCCTCACCTGCCGCGATCTGCGGCAGGTCGTTCTCGATTCGCAGAAAATCACCGGCCTCGCCAATCCCCGCATCGCCGTCATGTCGGTCCGCGTCATGAACGAGGATGTCGAGCTGTACGCCCAGGCGCTCGGGGTCAACCTGGATGTTTACCCGATTATCGGCACGCCGGAAAGCATCGAGGACGCGCTCGACGAAGTCGGTAGCAAAGGCGCGGATCTGGTGGTGGGCGGCCTTATGACGATGCGCATGGCGCAGGAAGACGGTTTCCGCACCATGCCGCTTCCGACCAGCGTCGAGTCGATGAAACTGTTCCTCGGCGAAGCGGCAAAAGTGGTCAGGGCGGTGGCGGTCGAGCAGGCGCGCACCCGCCGCTTCGAAACGCTGGTCGGCCATCTCCGGGAAGGCGTTCTCTACGTCGAGCCGACCGGCCGCATCCGCATCGCCAACCCGGCGGCGGAACTGATGCTCGGCCGCGACGCCCGCGAATTGTCCGCCATGCGCATCGACAATCTGCTTCCCATCCCCGGCCTGGCCGACTGCCTGTTCGGCGTCGTCGAGTCGGTGGAGGAAATCGTCACCGTCGGCGACGCCACTCTCCTGGTCACCATCATTCCCGCCCATGTCGGGAGGGACCCTTCCGGCGTCATCGTCTCCCTGCAGGAAACCAACCGCATCGCGCAGATGGATTCGCGTATCCGCAAATCGACCGGCGCCCGGGGCCTGGTCGCTCCGCGCCGGTTCGAGGACATCTGGGGCGGTTCCGCCGCCATCCGCGAAGCCAAACGTTTGGCCGCCGAGTACGCCGCCGTCGATTCGACCATCCTCATTTTCGGCGAAACCGGCACCGGCAAGGAACTGTTCGCCCAATCCATCCACAACGCCAGCCGTTACGCCGGCGGGCCGTTCGTGGCGGTCAATTGCGCGGCCCTGCCGCCGGCGCTCCTCGAGTCCGAGTTGTTCGGCTACGACGAGGGCGCTTTCACCGGCGCCAACCGGAAAGGCAAGGCTGGGCTTATCGAACTGGCCCACGGCGGAACGCTGTTTCTTGATGAAGTGTCGGAGATGGACCGGCACGGCCAGGTGCGGCTTTTGCGCTTCCTTCAGGAGCGTCAGATCATGCGCCTCGGCGGCGACAAATATTTGCCGGTCGAGACCCGGGTGGTGGCTGCCACCAACCGCGATCTCGGCGCCATGGTGGCGGACCGCGAATTCCGCGAGGATCTCTATTACCGCCTCAAAGTGCTGACCCTGAATGTGCCGCCGCTCCGCGACCGCCAGGGCGATATTCTCCACCTTATCGAGCGCATGCGCACCGCCCGCGAAACCGAGTTCGGCCACAAGATCCGCTTCGCCCCCGAAGTCGTGCCTCTTCTGAAAAACCACCCGTGGCCCGGCAATGTCCGCGAACTCGCCAACGTAATGGAAAACCTGGCGGTGGCCGGCCGCCGCCGGCTGATCAGCGGCGCCATGGTCAAGAACGTGCTGATGCGCAGCCACGGGCCGTCGTCGCCGGCGGCGTCTTCCGTTGCGCCGTCCCCGTGCGCCGCGCATGGGGAAGAGGGCGAGGTGAATGGCGCGGATCAATCGCCAGACGAGCGCCGCCGCCTTGTCGCCGCCCTTGCCGCCGCCGGCGGCAACCAGTCCCGCGCCGCTCGCGCCCTCGGCATGCACCGGAGCACATTGCACCGGAAAATGCTGGCGCACAGGATTCGCTTTCGGGCTGGATGAGTTTTGCGCCACCCGCGTCGGGGAATAAAAAACCCGCAATTCCTTTTGAATTTTCAGATTTTGGTTGCGACAAACGCATCGTTTCCTGATAGGGGCGGCCCCACTGTACACGACTATTTTTTGCCGAAATCACCATAACTTCCTGGTGTTGCAAAGGTAATCGTGAAACAGGCCAAAATCAATCAATTTCGCCGTTACTCCTTATCTAGTAATTTGTTGCAGATAAGTTTCTGAAAAATAGTCGTGGTTGCGACCGAGCAATGCCGGTTCGCAGGGAATAATGAGGAGTCAAGGAAGCTCCTATCGGAAACGTGAATTAGTCGTCCAGCAGGTGCGAAACCTGCCCGGCCAAGGCGTCAGCTCCGCCAGCCGGTAGCTAGCCTTGCGTCCGTCGAGTGATAATGGCCGGTGGCATCCATGGCGAAAAGTACGCGGTCCGGCACGCCGGCCGGTTCGAAGACTGTTTCCTGCAGGATGTCCACTCCCTGGCGATTGTTTGCGAATACGGCGAGGGAGGCGATTTTCTCCCCCTGCGGGCCGATGGCGAAGGCGGCGTGGTTGTTTTTGCCGATGTCGATGCCGACGACGGTGCGTCCTCCCGCGAGGACGGGGAGATGGAGCTGGTGTTCAAGCATTTGTGTTCCTTCATCAACGAGAGGGTGAAGCGTCCGTCTGCTCAAAACCTCGTTTGTGATGCG
>JAVBRW010000076.1:0-3295 GCA_031547475.1 Planctomycetota bacterium | reverse complement strand
ATGAGCACCGCGATCAAATCGACATGGAGACGCTCCCGTCCATCGTGGCCGCGCTCCGCACCCGGCTGGAAGCGGAGCGGGCGCGCATCGAAGTGCGTTTCCCCTATTTTGTCGACCGGTCGGCGCCGGCGTCGGGGAGCGTTTCCCTCATGTCGTACGATTGCCGCTACATCGCCGAAGTCAACGGCTCCGGCGACGATTTCCAGGTCGGCGTCCGGGTGCCCATCACCACCCTCTGCCCCTGCTCCAAGGCCATTTCCGCCTACGGCGCCCACAACCAGCGCGGCTATGTCGACATCGACATCCGGGCGGCGCGGGCGGCGAACGGGTTGCCGAAAATGGTATGGATAGAGGAATTGATCGAGGTAGGGGAAAATTCGGGATCCGCCCCGGTGTTTCCCCTTCTGAAACGCGAGGACGAACGCGCCCTGACCATGCGCGCCTACGACAACCCGGCGTTTGTCGAGGACGTGGTCAGGCAGGCGGCGGCGGCGTTGCGGGCGGACGGCCGGATTGTCTGGCTGGAAGTGCGGGCGGAAACGATTGAAAGCATACATGATCACAACGCGTTCGCCGTCATCTCGTGGTCGAGGGAATAGCGGCTCCTGAAGGACAAGGAATACGGCATTACGAAGTGTGGAATATCGGGAAAAATTTGGTTTGGAAAGGGGATTACCATGGCGCAACCGTCCAATCCCGCGGCCAAGAAACGCGATCACCTGGGCATTCATTTCCGTTGCTGCAACCAGTACGGATATATATACAAAAACAAGGCCGGCACCGCCTACACCGGCTTTTGCCCCCGCTGCATGAAAAAGGTCGAAGTCAAGATCGGCAAGGGCGGCGAAGGCACGGATCAGCGGATTTTCCAGGCGTACTGAATTTCGAGGAAGGAACGACGACACTCATGGCCGAAGCGTGGCACATAGCCCGAAGCTCCCACACCTGCGCCCATTCCGGCGCCCCCATCGATCGCAGCCAGCCGTTCTTTTCCGCCCTGGCGGAGAAGGACGACGGTTTCGCCCGTCTCGATTACACGGCCGAAGCGTGGCCGGAAGTGGAAAAGAAGGACTTTCTCTCCTATTGGAAAAACAAGGGCGGCGCCGCCGACGCGGCCGGCAAAAAGCCCGCCCTCGATTACGAGCGCCTGTTATCCTTTTTCGACAGTCTGGAAAACCACGAAGAACCGCGCCACCGCCTGTTCCGCTACGTTCTGGCGCTGGTTCTCGCCCGCCGCCGCCTGCTGCGGCTGGACGACATGTCGAAAACCGACGCCGGCGACCGCTTGGTCGTCTACGATCGGCGCGCTTCGCGAACGATCGAAATCGTGGCGCCCGAAGCGACGCAGGAGGAATTGGAAAAAGTGCAGGAAAAGCTTAACCAGTTGTTTGATGCGGAGCCGGGGGAGTAGGAGAACAAGGCGTGCGAATTTATTTCGACACATGCTGTTTGATGCGAGCCTTTGACGACCAATCATATCCGCGCGTGCGTCTGGAAACGCTCGCCATTTCCGACATCATGGAATATATCCAATCGAGAAAAGTGCATTGGATTGCCAGCAAGGCGCTGTTTCTCGAAGTGGCGGCCTGCCGCATTCGCGGGCGCCGCGAAGAAGTCATGGACTGGTTAAACGACGTGGATGAATGGCAGGATTACACGCAGGATGTTGATCGGCTGGCAAAAAAGTTTATAAAAAGTGGAGTAAATGAATGGGATGCCCGCCATTTGGCGTCCGCGGAGGCGGCGGCATGCGACTGGTTTTTGACCACAGACCAGGTTTTAATCAAGCGTGCGCAGAGGATTGTTCCCAAGCTTTCCGCAAGAGTGGCAAATCCCACCGAATTCATATTGGAGGATATACCGTGAATCTTCCCCTGATGTCCCCGGCGGAGTTGGATAATGCGGTGTATAAATTAATCGCAAAAAAACTTGGCACAGCCAACGCAATGCGGTTCATCGCGCGCCACCACAAACCCGACGGCATAGACTACACTCGCGACCGCCATGAATGGTTGACAGAGGAATCCGACGCCGTGGATCGCTTGTTCAAAAACCGCGACAAGGATTTTGAACGTTTGGTGACGGAGTCGCGGCGAAAATCCCGTGATCGGTCCAAGGCATTGGCTGGAAAAAACGCAAAAAAATGAATGGGTTAATTGACGCATTAACCCATTCATTGTTCATTTTTAATGGTTAATTCAAAAAGACGCCGCCGTCTCGGCGTCCCTCGAACCTCACTCGAAGAACTCCTTGTGCAGCCCCTTCACCGCCGTGGTCGAATCGGTCTGGGCCACCACCATCGCGATGTTGATTTCGCTGGCGCCCTGGCTGATCATGCGGATGTTCACATTGCTCTCCGCCATGGCCTTGGTCACGCGGGCGGCGATGCCGGGCGTGCCTTTCATCCTCTCGCCCACCACCGAAACCAGGGAGAAGCCGCGTTCGACTATGACATTGGCGAACGATTTGATCTCGTCCGCCGCCCGTTCGAGGCAGTCGGCGTCGGGCGTGGTCACGCTTATGGTGATTTCGGACGTCGCTATCATGTGGATGTCGACGCCGTGACGGGTGAACACGTCGAACACCTTCGACATGAAACCGTGGGTGCCGAACATGCGGCCGGTCGAAATGGTGATCAGCACCACGCCCTTCATCACCGCCACCGACTTGACGGCGCCCTCGTTCGGGGCGGGCGCCTGCTCGCGGCGGATGACGGTGCCCGGGTCGTCCGGCCTGGCCGTGTTCTTGACCCGGACAGGGATGTCGTTTTCGATGGCCGGGACCATGGTGGCGGGGTGCAGCACCTTGGCGCCGTACCAGGCAAGTTCGGAAGCTTCCATAAAAGTCAACTCCGGAATGGAGCGGGCGGCGGGGACCACGCGCGGATCGGTGGTCATGACGCCGGACACGTCGGTCCAAATCTGCACTTCATCGGCGCCGACGATGGCGCCGAAAATGGTGGCGGAGTAGTCGGAGCCGCCGCGCCCGAGCGTGGTGATCTGGCCGTCGTCGGTGGAAGCGATGAAGCCGGTGGTCACCAGGACGTCGCAGCCGAGATCGGAAATCTGCTTGGCGACGGCGGGATAGCATCTCGGATCAGGCCTGGCGGCGCCGAAATGGTGGTCGGTCTTGAGTCCGAGGGTGATGGAGGAGCGGTATTCGGAATTGACGCCGAATTCGCGGCGCAGAACATCGTTCAGCACCCGGGCGGACATGCGTTCGCCGAAACTCATCACCACGTCCATGGTCCGGGGGGTGAGTTCGCCGATCATGGCGATGCCGGAGAGCAGCTTGT
>JAVBRW010000033.1:0-6244 GCA_031547475.1 Planctomycetota bacterium | reverse complement strand
CGGGCCGAACACATGCGGCAAATGCCGGGACGGCTGGTCGGAGAGACGGTGGACAACAAGGGACGGCGCGGTTTCGTCCTCACCTTGTCGACCCGCGAGCAGCATATCCGCCGCTCGAAAGCGGTGTCGAACATTTGTTCGAACGCAGGCCACGCCGCCCTCACCGCCGCCGTATTCATGGCTGCGGCCGGCGGCAGCGGGTTCAGGAAAATGGCGCAGGCCAACCGCGATCTGGCCGAATACCTCAAGGCCGGTTTGATCGCCCAAGGTTTCAAACCGGTGTCGGGGCGGCCGACCTTCAACGAATTCGCCTTGTACGCGCCGGCCGGTTTCGATCGGCTGCACAAGCAATTGCGCGAACGGAAAATTCTGGCCGGTCTGCCGCTCGAGCCGTATTATCCCGCCTACCGGAACGCCTGGCTGTTCGGCGTCACCGAGACGACCGGGAAGGATGCGATTGACCTGCTGCTGGCCGAGACGGCGAAGCTTGAAAGGGGAAAAGCATGACGGACAAAGCATCGCCGGCCCCCGATCCGCTCGGCGCCACCGGCCTGATTTTGAACGAAAAACTGCTGTGGGAACGTGGCCGCTCCGGGCGAACCGCCTTGTCGGTTCCCGATACCGGCGCGCCTTCCGCCGCGCCGCTGCCGCCCGAACTGGCGGGCGACGGCCCGAACTGGCCCGATTTGTCCGAGCCGGAGGTGGTCAGGCATTACACGCGGCTGTCGACCTGGAATTTCGGCGTCGACACCGGCATGTATCCGCTCGGCAGTTGCACCATGAAATACAATCCGAAAATCAACGAAAAGCTGGCTTCCCTGCCCGGGTTCGCCGGCGCCCATCCGCTGCTGCCGGAAGAGGGCTGCCAGGGCGCGCTCCGGCTCATATACGAGACGGAACAGTTCCTCGCCCGCATCGTCGGCCTCAAGGCGGCCAGCCTGCAGCCGGCGGCCGGCGCCCACGGCGAATTGTGCGGCATGCTGATGATCGCCGCCTACCACCGCAAGAGCGGCGGGAACCGGAAAAAGGTGCTCATGCCGGACAGCGCCCACGGCACCAACCCGGCCACCGCCGCCATGGCCGGTTTCCAGGAAGTGAAGATTCCCCTGGGCCCGCACGGCCGTCTGGAACTCGCGGCGGTGGAAAAGCTGATGGATGACGGCGTGGCCGGCCTCATGGTCACCAACCCGAACACGCTGGGCATTTTCGAAAGCGAACTGCCGGCCATCGCCCGTCTGGTGCACGACCGGGGCGGCCTCGTTTACGCCGACGGCGCCAACCTGAACGCGGTCATGGGCCGGGTCGACATGGGCAAAATGGGGATTGACGTCATCCATTACAATCTGCACAAATCCATGTCCACCCCGCATGGCGGCGGCGGCCCGGGATCGGGGCCGGTGGCGGTGGCGGAATCGCTCGAACCGTATCTGCCCGGACCCCGCGTTGTCCTGCGGGACGGCGCCTATGCCTGGACGGAGGATTTGCCCCTGTCCATCGGGCGTTTGCACGCGTTCCACGGCCAGTTCGGCATTTATCTCCGCGCCTACGCCTATATCCTCACCCTCGGGCCGGAACTGCGAACCGCCAGCGGCCTGGCCGTTCTGGCGGCGAACTATATCCAGGAAAAACTCAGGTCCGCCTACGATCTGCCGTACGACGGGGTATGCATGCACGAGTGCGTTTTCACCGACGCAAAGCAGCGGGAGCGCAAGGTGTCGACCCTGGACATTGCCAAGCGGCTGATCGATCTCGGCTACCATCCGCCGACCATATATTTCCCGCTGGTGGTGCACGGCGCCATCATGATTGAGCCGACCGAGACGGAGGCGAAGGAGGATTTGGACGCCTTCATCGCCGCCATGCTGCAAATCGCCGAAGAGGCGGAGCGGAATCCGGAACTCCTCCTGGTCGCCCCGACGAAGACCAAGGTCGGGCGGCTCGACGAAACGGCGGCGGCTCGGAAGCCGAAGTTGACCGGGGATATGTGAGAAAAAAACCGCCATTCCAATGGGAATGGCGGTTTTTTTGGGGGTATTACAAAATTGATGGCTTTGCCGTTACTTGATGGCGCCTTCAACGCTTTCCTCGACAAACACGTCCACCCGCGCGGCATCTCCTCCCAGCGCCGTCGGGACTTCGCCGTCCATGTCCGACCCGTACCGGTAGTAGCCGCTCCTTTCCCAACCCGCCGCCATGCCGCCGTCCGCCGGGAACAGATCGCGGAGCGGGCGCGCGCTCATCAGGTAGGCCTGCTCCTGGTTGTCCCAGTCCTGATCGAGATCGCGGATCTGCTTGTTGTATCTATCCAATTGCTCGTAGGACAAAAGGGTGGCCTTGGACTCCTTCAGCAGTTTGGCGCGTTCTGCGAGGTATTTTTCGAGGTTGTCGAAACGCGCCTCTTCCAGCTTTTGCCGCGCGTCGATGACCGCGGACGCGTGCATGTACAGCCTGTTCTGCACGGCAAGCATTTCCACCAGTTCCGCTATCCTTCCGCCCAGTTCCGGTTTATCGGCCGCCGGGGTTGCCGGATTGTCCATCTTCGCGGTCAGCTCGGCCAGAAGGTCTTCCGTCGCCTTCTTCGCAATGACATAATCGTCGTTCATCGCCTCCCGCGTGCGGAGGTGCCGTTCCTCTATCCGCTGCCGTCGTTCCTCGGGCGGTCCCCCAAGCCATGGCGATTCGCGGTACTCCTCCGGAACCTTGTCGATCAGCGCCATCAGGCCGTCCCGGGTCTCGCGCTCGTTGTCCAGGCGCTTCGCCTCGATGCTGTCCATTTCCGCCCGGTATTTGGCGAGGTTCGCCCCGGAGTTCCGACTGGCGGCTATTCTCGCGCGCAGATCGCTCCTGTCCTTCAGATAGGCGAACTGGCGGCTCATGCCCTTCTCCGTCAGATCGCGGCGTTCGCCCAGAAGGGCGATGGTGAACGCGTAATCGCTCTGCGCCTTGCCGTAGTCCGCTTCAAATTTCTTCCTGGCCTCCTCGAGCGATTTTTCCTGCTCGGGCGTTATGGACTTGTCCGCGAGCCGGGCATCGAGCTCCCTGCCTTCGACGACCAGATCGTTCTCCTTCGCGAGCCAGCGATCCTCCAGCTCGATCTTCAGGTTGTCGAGCCGGCCGAGTTCGCGGTTCAGGAATTGCTGGAGCGCGAGGCGCTCCCGGAGATAGCGGAAATCGTTCAGGTATTCGCGTTCGTCGGCGTCGCGGCGTTCGCGCAGTTGATTCAGCTCGGCCGCCAGGCCGGACGCGGGCGGGAGATTGCCGCCCGCGAGGGCGACCCGCTGCATGATCTCTTCGTGCCGAATGAGGTAATCGCGCTGGCTTTTGATGCGCTGTTCGGTCAGCTTGCGCACATCGTTCAGGGCCTTGGCGGAATTGTCGTAGCGGCCGGTGGCCTGGCGCTCGCGATCCTCGAAGGCCGCCTGGCGCAGATCGAGCGCTTTCCGGGCGAGAGGGGTGAGGCCCTTGGCGGCGCGCCGGGTCTCGAGGCCCGCCTGTTCGGCGACCAGGTCGCGCAGCTCGCTGTATCGTCTGTCCAGCAGGTTTTGTCTTGCCTCGTGGATTTTCAACAGTTCGTTGTAGCGGAGGGTGTTCAACTGGTAGAGGCGCCGGAGGCCGGCCGTGCCGGAATTGAACACGGCGCGGGCATCGCCCATTTGCGCGCGAATCGATTTCATTCCGTCGACGTACCGCTTGTCCGTCCTGGCGATTTTCGATGCCGTCATGATCCTGTCGAAATCCTTGAGTTCGCCGTCCAGCTTGGCCAATGTCGACTTGTTGACGTCCTCGAGACCGCGAAGCTGGCGGAAAATCCGGTCGGCGTTCTTGTCGCGATCCTGTTTCAGGGCCATGTATTCCTTTTCCAGCCTGTTGCTGTCGGCGTAGTGGCGTTCGACGACGCGCCGCATCAATATATCGTAGGCGGAGCCGTAGCTGCCGTCTCCGGCCGTCTGCTGCCCGAGCATTGCCTCCCGGCCCGGCGTCGGGACCGGCACGCCCCGTTCCGACTGGTCGGGCATCCGCATCGCCGCCTGTTCCGGCGCCGGTTCGCCCGAAAACACGACTTGCGGGTACAGGCAGACGGCGACGAGCAACGCGTTGAGAATCCAGTTCCGGGAAAGAATAAGACATCGCAGCATGATTCCACCTCCTGGTAATTTATTTTTGTCCCCTCGCCAAGCTGTATTTTTCGCGCTCAAAAGCTGTTTGTCCGGAACGCGCAGCAGGTTCGGACAGGCCGGGAGACGTTCCAATGGTACACCATTTAACGTACAATACGTTAAAAAACATCCGTCCTCAAGTATATGTACATTTTTGGGAAAAGACGTGCGCCCGAACCGGCCGGCGAAGGGGTTTTTTGCTATAACCTGTTGTTTTGTATTGCGTTGCATTGGAAAATATTTGCGGTGTTTTTGGAGGAAATGGCGTCGCGGCGGATGCGCCTACAATTTCCGCGCCATGGTCAGCGCCCGCCGCACTTCGCCGAACCCGAGGCTGGCGGCGAAGGCCTGTCCGCCGGCGTCGGCCAACGCGAGGGACGCTTCGGCGCGGACATGGTCGGATCCGCGGCGGGAAAGTTCGGCCAGGGCGAGTTCGGCCAGTTTTTTGCCGATGCCGCGGCGGCGCCATTCGGGAAGAACGGCGACGTAGTGGAGTTCGTTCACGTACGGGTTGACGCAGGCGGCGCCGATCACCTTGCCGCCGGCGCGGGCGAGATAGCAGCAGTCCATCAGTTCGATGGTGCTGAAATAAAAATCGTCGGCCGCCATCAGTTCGTCCTCGAGGCTGGACACCGGCAGCATGGCGTCGGCGGCGGCGCGGTTTTCCGGTTCGAGCGTCGGCCCGTACACGGCCAGCAGAAGCGGCCCGAGGCTTCCCTGGTCGGCCAGGTCGGCCCGGCCCAGCTCGATTTCCTGATTGGCGGCGGTCATGGCGCTCCTTGCCTCGCGGCGGCTGCAATGTTCCGCCGCCATTGTAATGCGGCGGAAGCGGCCGCGCAAGAGGCAAAAAACGCCGCGACCCTCATGCCGTTCCGCCTATTTGGCCTTCTTGCCGGTGGACATCGAATCCATCATCGAGGAGAAGTAGTTGGACTGGTTCTGGAGCGAGCCGAGCGCCGATTCCATGGCGTTGAACCGCTTCCACAGGCTTTCCTCCTTCTTGTCCATCCGCTCCTGGAGGCGTTCCATCTGCTCCTCGATGTCGGTGATGGTGGACTTGACCTCGGTGTTCCGTTCCGAGAACCAGCCGCTGGTGGTGTCGCCGAGGGCGGTGGTCAACTGGTTGAGCTTGCCGGCCAGGCCGGTGTCCTCGAACACCTGCACGTCCAGGAGGCGGAACTTGCCGTCCTCGGCGTTGGTCGAGGACGCATTGATGCGGATGGCCTGCACGGTGGTCGGCAGGGCGAGGCCGAGGTGGTTGGCGTCGACCGAGTTCGACTTGATGTCGCGGAGCGTTTCCCATTTGCCGGTGGCGGAGTCCAGGTATTCGACCGTGAAGTTCTTCAGGGCGGTGGCGGAATCCTGGTGGTAGATGGACAGCCGGGAGATGGTGGTCGGCTTCTGGAAATAGATGGTGTACTCGTTCTGGCCCTGGGCGATGGTGCCTTCCGCCATGAAGCCGTTGTTGGCGCCCCACGAACTCTTGTTGGTGTCGCCGTTGACGGCGTTGTCGGGCGAGAACTTGTCCGCCGCCGTGCCGTTGAACACGGCGGTCGGCTTGACGGTCGAGTCGAGGTTGGTGTTGGAGGCGTTCCGCTGCCCGGCCATGATTTCGTACAACAGGTCCCAGTTCCCGGAGACCATCTCGTTCAGCTTGTCCATGTCCAAATCCATGGACGAATACCAGCTTCCGGTGCCGTCGGAGTTGGTGTTCTTGGCGGTGAGGCTGAGGCCGAGATCCATCCAGGTGTAGGTCTGCTGGCCCTTGGCGGCGGCCTGCTTTTCCACATCGTAGTAGGAAAGGTTGTTCGGGTTGAACACCAGGTAGAACATGTCGTTGATGTCTTCCATCAGCTTTCTGACGTTGGTGTCGCCGAACAGGACGCCGGGCTCGCTGGTTTCCTGATCGTAGGCGTCGAGATAGGAGATGAGATCGTTCAGGTCGGTGTAGGCCTGGACCATGTTCTTGATTTCCTCGATCACCTTTTCCTTGTCCGTGTCGACGGTGACGGTCGCCCATTCGTCCGACACCGACTTGATTTCCAGGGTCATGCCGAGGATGGCGTTGGAGTTGGAATTGGTGGAGG
>JAVBRW010000208.1:0-4797 GCA_031547475.1 Planctomycetota bacterium | reverse complement strand
CGGAAGCTCAAATCCATCAAGAACCAGCGGGAATTCCGCATCGTCACCGACCGCATCAAGGACCTGAAAATAAAGATGGACGAACACGAATCGGCGGTCCTCGCCGGCATGGAGGAGCTGGACAAGCTGCGCGAGCAGATGGCAGCCTGTCAGGCGAAGATCGGGGAGGAGGATCTGAAGCTGACCACCATCCGCCAGAAGGCGCACGACGAGGCCGAGGCCATCAAGGCCAAGCACGCCGAACTCCTGGAGGAGCGCAAGGCCGCGGTGGGGCGGGTCAAGGTTCTCGACGCGTCCGCCTACCTGGCCTACGATTTGGCGCTGAAGCGCACCAAGGGCGACCCCATCGCCGAAATGACCATGGACGGCATCTGCCAGTCCTGCTTCCGCCGCCAAAACTCGAACGTCATGAACATCGTCCACATCGGCAAGGACGTCAAGAACTGCCGCTGCCAGGGCTGCGGCCGCATTCTCTTCGTCAAGGAAAGCGAGAAGGAGACGGCGTAGCCGCTTCGGCGGATATGCAAATCGTAAGAACAGCGGAACACTGCTGAAACTATAATCGCGAACCCTTTTCCCCGGCCCTCTCCCCCTCCCGGGGAGAGGGAGTGTTTTTCGCGGGAGGTTCGGGGGAAGGATTCGGTATCGAGATATCGCGGCGGTTGTTCCTTCCTTACTCTCCCCGGGAGGGGGGAGGGGGAGACTCACGGGCCGCCCCGTATAAAAAATCAAAAGGAGGTTCGCCATGACAACTTCCGCCCCGCGCGGCCTCCGCCCCCACATCGGCATTTTCGGGCGGCGCAACGCCGGTAAGTCGACCCTGCTCAACCTAGTCACCGGCCAGGCCGTCAGCATCGTCTCCCCCACCCCCGGCACCACCACCGATCCGGTGGAAAAGGCCATGGAGTTCATCCCCCTCGGCCCGGTCCTCTGGATAGACACCGCCGGCATCGACGACGCCGGCGACCTGGGCGAACTGCGCAGCGCCAGAGCGCGCGAGGTGGTCGAGCGCACCGATCTCGCCGTCATCGTCTTCCACCCCGACTGGGGCGAATACGAGCAGGCGCTGTACGACAAATTCCGCCAGTCCGGCGTGCCGGTCATCCTGGTGTCGAACAAGGTCGATCTCGGCGATCGGAACCGGCCCATCGCGAACATCCCGGAAGGCGCCGTCCTCGTCCGCATGGAGGCGAAGAACAGCGTCGGCTTCGAGGAATTCCGTCAGGCGGTTCTGGCGGCAATCCCGGCGGACTTCGTCGAGACGCCGCCATTGGTGCGGGATTTGGTCAATCCCGGCGACTGCGTGGTCCTGGTCACCCCCATCGACAAGGAAGCGCCCAAGGGCAGGCTGATTTTACCCCAGGTGCAGGCGCTTCGGGATCTCCTGGACGGCGATTGCCGGGTGATGGTGACCAAGGAAACGCAACTCGCCGACGCCCTTGCCGGCCTGAAGGAGCCGCCGGCGCTGGTGGTGACCGATTCCCAAGCCTTCAAACAGGTGGCGGAAGCGGTGCCGTCGGGGGTTCCCCTGACCGGATTTTCCATCCTGTTCGCCAGGGCCAAGGGCAATCTCAAGGCATTTGTCAGGGGTGCGGCCGCCATCGGAAAATTGCAGAGCGGCGACACGGTGCTGGTGGCGGAGTCCTGCACGCATCACCGGGAGGACGACGACATCGGCAGGGTCAAGTTGCCGGCGCTGCTGCGGAAAAAGACCGGGGCGGCGCTCGAGTTCCGCTTCGTCTCCGGTCATGATTTCGTGGAGGATCTCTCCGGGGTGTCGCTGGTGCTGCACTGCGGCGCCTGCATGACCAACCGCCGCGCCATCCTCTCCCGCATCGCCCGCTGCCACGCCGCCGGCGTGCCCATCACCAACTACGGCGTCGCCATCGCCTCCTGCCTGGGGCTGCTCGAGCGGGCGCTGGGGCCGTTTCCGGAGGCGTTGGCGACATATGAGAACGCAAGTGAGGACAGAGCATGAAACGCTTTATCCTTTTCGCTTTGGCAATGTTTCTTTCGCTCGCGACAGGATTGCGGGCGGGGGAATTGAAAGATGAAATCGCTGATTTGAGGCGTAAGCGCTACATTGATGAAGCGGCGAAAAAGCTGGAGCAAGCCGAGCAATATTTGGAATTGAGCCCAAACAAAGCAGAATGGGCAACACTAATTCTCTTGCCGCGAATCATTGGAGAATACCCTAACACGCCACAGGCGGAGATTGCCAGAAAGCGCCTCGAAGAACTCGGTAAACCTTACCACCCGCCGGACCCCCTGCTCGAAGAAGATGCATGGCGCGGCGAAGAACTCCGTCAACATTGGGAGAATAAACTACCAAAGGACAATTCTCCCAGAATCGGTCGGGATGCATGGGGGCAGCACCCTCGGGGCCCATACCGCCCCCCTCCCGGTGGCGAACGATGGTTGCCGAACCTTGGCCCGAAACCGTCCAACCTCAATGACTGTTAGGCTGTAAAGAGGACATGGCATGAAAAAGTTCATCCTTTTCGCATCGGCAATGTTTCTGTTATCCGCGCCAGGATTGCTGTCGGGTGAACTGGATGATGAAGTTGCCGAACCGATGCGAAAAGCCAACTCGGCCGAAGCCGCAAAAATGTTGGAACAGGCCGAGCGGTATTTGAAAATGGAAACAAGAGATGCAAAAAAGGCGGCCAAATTTCTCTTTAACGAAGTGGCCAAACTATACCCTGACACAGCGCAGGCGGAAACCGCCAAAAAGCGGCTCGAAGAACTCGGCATGCCTTTCCGTCCCCTGACCGAGGAAGAAAAGCGGGAACAAGAGCAGCGCCGCCGCCATTTGGAGAGGGAGTTGCGGCGCGCTCCTTCTATACCGCCTCGAGAAGCATGGGAAGAAATTTTTCGGGAACCGTATTCCCCCCCTCCCGCCGGCGAACAATGG
This sequence comes from Planctomycetota bacterium, assembly GCA_031547475.1. Classification (GTDB taxonomy): domain Bacteria; phylum Planctomycetota; class SZUA-567; order SZUA-567; family SZUA-567; genus JAJBSZ01. The sequence goes on along the minus strand of JAVBRW010000208.1, from coordinate 1,883 downwards.
CTGCCGAAAATTTACCCGAAACCTTCCAACCTCAATGACTGCTGAAAAAGCACCCGGAGCACGCGCCATACCCATGACCGACCCCATCCGCCCCCTGACCCTTGGCCCCCTCACCCTCGAAAACAATTTGATCCAGGCTCCCTTGGCCGGCTATTCCTCCATGCCGTTCCGCCTGTTGTCCTGGATTTTCGGCCGGCCCGGCCTGCTGGCCACCGAGATGATCTCGGCCAACGCCTTGAAACAAGGCTCCGACAGCCAGGAACAATATCTCGTCAAATCTCCGGACGAGGGCCCGGTGCTCTACCAGATATGGGGGGCCAATCCCGACGCCATCGGCTTCGCCGCCGCCAAAGTGACGGAACGCGGCGCCGACGCGGTGGATCTGAACTGCGGCTGCCCGGTGCGGAAGGTCCGCGCCGCCAATTCCGGCTCCAAGCTGATGGAGGATCCGCCCCTCATCGCCCGCCTGGTGGCGGCAATGCGGAAAAACACCCGGCTCCCCGTTTCCATCAAGATCCGCGTCGGCCCCGACAAGGAGGTGCGAAACGCGGTGGAGATCGCCCGCATCGCCGAGGCCGAGGGGGCGGACTGGATCACCGTCCACGGCCGCCACGCCAAGGAAGCCTACGGCACGCCCTGCCGATACGGGGAGATTGCGAAAGTGGTGGCGGCGGTGCGCATCCCGGTGGTGGGCAACGGCGACGTCCGCGACGGTGCCACCGCCAAGCGGATGTTCGAGGAGGCCGGGGTGGCCGGCGCCATGGTGGGCCGGGCCTGCATGGGATCGCCCTGGGTGTTCGCCAGAATCAAGGCCGAATGCGCGGGCGAGGTCTTCGCGCCCCCCGCCCTCCCGAAAATCGGCGAGGTGATTCTGCGCCACCACGATCTGCTGGTCGAGCTGCTTGGCCCGGAACGGGCCATTCGCCACTGCCGCAAACTGGGATCGTTTTATTCCAAGGCTTTTGCCGGCGCCCGAGAGTTCAGGAACCAGTTGAACTTCTGTCAGAAGCGGGATGATTTGGCGGAATTGATCGGCAAGTACTTTGTATAAAAGGGGTTGGAAACAAAAAAAGCGGTTCAACCGGGGGAGAGGTTGAACCGCCAGGGCCTGGGGGAAGGCCCTCGGGGATGGGTCTAGAGAGGGGAGACTCTATCAAAACAAGGCTAAACCGCAAGCCTTATTAAAAAGCCACCCCCGGTAAGGGAAGGAGGAGGTTTTCCTGCCGGGGGTTGGGAGAAGGAGTCTTTTTAGCTTTCGCTATTTTTTACTTCCGTTACATTTTATACCTATCGCATCGCCCGCTGGCTCCTTCGAGAAATATTCGTTTTTTTTGCAAATAAAAAAAAATAATTTCCGCCGTCGCTCCGCCCGGGCGGAGACTTTTGCTTGCGTCACGACAACCATAAATATTACCCAAGGTTACAGTGATCCCGATCGAAAGCATTGTAAGGAGTCCGGCATGAAACCGCCCCGCCTCGGCCTGCACGTCTGTTGCGCCCCCTGCCTCGCGACCGCAAGGGAAACGCTCCGCCGGGACGGGGAGCAGGAATTCCCCGAGGTGGCGGCAATCTTTTTTTACAATCCTAACATCCATCCGCTGCTTGAGTTCCGCCGGCGCGAAAAAGCCTTGCGGGTTTATCTTGAAAGGGATCCGCTTCCGTCGGAAATTGATGGAGTCTATGGTCTTCGGGATTTTCTGGCCCAAGTTCTGTCCGAGGGCCGGGTCCCGGAAAACCGGCGGGATCGCTGCCGGCGCTGTTACCGGTTGCGGCTCGAAAAGACCGCGGCCTGGGCTGCCGGGCGCGGCCTGCCTGCCATATCCACCACCCTGTTGGCGAGCCGGGAACAGGATCGCGACCTGGTGGCGGAGGCCGGACGCGAG
>JAVBRW010000313.1:0-11321 GCA_031547475.1 Planctomycetota bacterium | reverse complement strand
CGCCTCCCTGGCCGGCTCGAACAATGCCTGCCGGTCGATACGTTCCCTCTCGAACAGCCGGTAAGCCGCCGACCAGTCCTCGAACTGTCTGCCCACCGCGCAGAGCATCCCGGCGATTGTACGCCTGCCCAGTCCCGCGACTCGGACGAGAGCGCGGGAAAACTTGACCCCATCCTGTTCCCAATAAAAACCTCGACTATTCCGCCCCCATTACGCTATAATGATCTATTCGCCAAAAAAGCCCCGGCCCGCCGGGTGCGCATATATATTGCGGTACGGGAGCATATTCGAAATGAGCAGCAAAACCGGGGCGTACGCCCATCTGGATCGCTACAATGCCTTGAGCGTTCCCGATCAGACCATATTGCAGGCGCTGTCCGCCCTGTACGAGCCGGCGGCGGCGCCGGTCATCGCTTCGTGCCTTACCGGGGCGGGCCTTCGGGAATCGCCGCTCCGCGCCTTTTCGCCGCAAAACGTCGCCGTGCGCCTCGCCCGGCTGGCCAAGGCCGGCTTCGCCGAGGAAAGCCAGGTGGAATCCCGGGGCCAGAAAGTCCGCCTCTGGCAATGCCGCCCCGAAGCGGGCGAAATCGCCATCCGCCACGCCGTCCGCGATGGCCGTTTCCTCCCCATCGCCAAGGCGGCCTTGTCCGAGACGCGCGGCCGCGACTGGAACAATATCGGCGCCGGCGACAGCCAGGCGCGCCGCTTCCGCCTGTCCTTCCACGCCGGCGACTGGCGGTCCGCGCTGACCGTCCTGACCGACATGGCGCGGGAAACGCCCGGCCGGGGCGGCGCCCTTTTCGCCGAACTGGCGGTATTGCAACCGGACGATTCATGGCGCCGCACCGCCAAGCCGGCCCTGTTTGCCCCCGTCCTCGCCCTCGCCCTCCGCGACATGGCGGCCGGCCTGGCCAATCCCGAACCCCTGGACGAACTGGCGTCCGAACAGCTCGCCGCCGGCGGTCCGGGCGGCAAAGGCGAGGAGCTGATTTTTGCGCTCGTCGACATGCTGGCGCTTCGGGGCAAGGTGTCGGAAGCGGCGAAGACGGCGGAACTGGCCGATCTGGAAGAGACCCGCCTGGCCGCCGCCGTCGTCCCCGCCCTCATAGAGGATGCCGGCGACGTGTCCGCCCTGGCGGAAAAGGCGATGGCGCAGCGCCGCACCCGGCTGGGCGCCAGGGAAACGTTGTTTCCCGGCCTCGGCGCCGTGTGGCAGGCCTTGGCCGTCATGCGGGCCGACGCCCCGGACGCCATCGACACCATGCTGAAACGCCTGTCCGCCCCGGCCGCGCAGGAGCACGACGCCCAGGGCGCCCTGTCCTGCCTCCGGCACGCATTCCTGTTCATGGCCGGCCAGTCCTACGCGGCCAAAAGCCTGCCGGACGAACCGCCCGACCGGCATCCGATCACCGTGCTGGCGCACGCCCTGTCCATGCTCCGGGTCGATCCCGCCCGGCTCCGGCCGCTGGCCGGCGGGCTGGACGATTGGCGGAGGCGGGCGCAGCAGGCGGGCTACCGCTGGCTGGCCGCGCAATTCCAGGCAATCGCCGCCGCCGCGCGGGGGGAGGACGAAAGCGCGGCCAATCCGCGCTGGCCGCCCCTTACCCGATTGTTCCGGGGCGATGACGAATGGCGCCGGGGCCTCAGGGCGCTCGAAGACCTGGTATCGGACGAGGGCGACGGCGGCGCCGCGCCGCGGAAACGCCTGGCCTGGCTCGTCGGCTTTCCCTCCCGGCCGGCGGATCCGTTCGTGCCGTTCGACATCCAGCCGGTCGAACAAACCCTGCAAAAGGACGGCAACTGGTCGAAAGGGCGGAACGTGGCGCTCCGCCGCGTTTTTCAGCGATCGAACGATCTGTCCTTCGCCACCGATCAGGACGGGCTGGTTTTTTCGGCTCTCCGCTACGATTTCGACGGCGTCACCTCCGGCTACCATTTCGACGTCGCCGCCGCGCTCCATTACCTGGTCGGCCATCCGCTGGTCTACCGCGACGACGCCGGCGGCGCCAGGATGGATATCGTGTCCGGCGAGTTCGAACTGTCGGTGACCGATCGCGAAGGCGGCTGCGAAATAACGCTGGAACCGTCCATATCCGAATTCGCGCCGGAGGACTCCGGCCCGTCCGAAATCGCCGCCGGCGAGCTTCCCGACACGCTGGCGCGGCTGGAGACCCCGACCCGCCTCCGCGTCCTCCGCCTCGGCGGCAGGGAGCGGAAACTGGCGCAGGTGGTCGGCGACGGCCTGTCCGTTCCGGCGCGGGGAAGGGAGGAGGCGCTCCGCACGCTGGCGCGGCTCTCCACCGCCGTGCGGCTGCATTCGGATTTGCCCGAACTGGCGGGCGAGGGCGAGATGGTCGAGGCGGACGCGCGCCCGCGTTTCCACATCATGCCGCAAAACCCCGGCCTCAAGGTCGAGGTGTGGGCGCACCCTCTGGGCGATCAGGGCCCCGCCTACCGCCCCGGCAAAGGCGGGCGCATTCTGGCGGCCGAACTGGACGGCCGCACCGTCCGCACCGCCCGCAACAAGCGGAAGGAAAAGGAACTGGCCGAGCAGGCGCTGGCGTCGTGTCCGAGCCTGACCGGCCACGAGGACGGCGACTTGTCCTGGCGGCTCGACGTCCCCGAGGACGCCCTATCCTTCATGGCCGAGGCGGGCGAGCTGGACGAGCGGGCCGTGCTGGCGTGGCCCCGGGGCGGGCGTTTCCGCGTGCGGCGGATCAAGGGGATGGGCGGGTTGTCGCTCCGGGTCAACTCGTCCTCCGAATGGTTCGAGGTGGCGGGCAGCCTGCGGGTGGACGAGGATCTGGTCATCGACATGGATCGGCTGCTGGCGAGCCTCAAACAGTCGTCCGGAAAATTCGTGGAAATAGGCGACGGCGAATACATCGCCCTCACCGACGAGTTGCGCCGGCAACTGGGCGATCTGGAAGCGCTCGGGGAAACGCAGGGCGGCACCCTCCGCCTGTCCGCCCTGGCCGGATCGGTTCTCGAAGGGCTGGAAGAGGCGGGCGCCGATCTGCTGGCCGACGACGAGTGGCGGCGCTCGTTGGAAAAGCGGAAACATCTGGCCGACTTTTCCCCCGATCCGCCCGCCAATTTCCGGGCCGAACTCAGGAATTACCAGCTCGAAGGTTTCCGCTGGATGGCGCGGCTTGCCGAACTCGGCGCCGGCGCCTGCCTGGCCGACGACATGGGCCTGGGGAAAACCATCCAGGCCCTCGCCATGCTGGTGCGGCGGTCGGGGCTCGGGCCCTCGCTGGTGGTGGCGCCGACCAGCGTGTGCCACAACTGGATCCGCGAGACAAAACGTTTCGCGCCCGGACTGACCATCCAGCAATTCGGCGAAGGAAACCGGGAGGCGCAACTGTCCGGCCTCGCACCGGGCGACGTGATCATAACCAGCTACAGCCTGCTCCGGCAGGAGGAAAAACTGTTCGCCAACGTCCAATGGGCGACGGCGGTGCTGGACGAGGCGCAGGCCATCAAGAACGTCGCGGCCAAGCGGTCGAAGGCGGCCATGGCGCTGAACGCCGGTTTCCGCCTCATCACCACCGGCACGCCCATCGAAAACCATCTGGGCGAGCTGTGGAATTTGTTCCACTTCATCAATCCCCGCCTGCTCGGATCGGCCCGCAAGTTCCAGGAGCGTTTCGCCGCGCCCATCGAGCGCCTCCGCGACAAGGAGGCGAGCGATCGGCTCCGCCGCGCCATCCGCCCCTTCATCCTGCGCCGGACCAAGGGCCAGGTGCTGGATTCCCTGCCCCCGAAAACGGAAATAACCCTGGCGGTGGAGCTCGGCGAAAAGGAGCGCGCGTTTTACGAATCTTTGCGGCGGAGCGCGGTGGAGCGGCTGGAATCCGATCCGCAGATCGCCGAGAAGAAGCGCTTCCAGATTCTGGCCGAAATCATGCGGCTCCGGCGCTGCTGCTGTTCTCCGGAGCTCATCACCGGCGACATCGCCGTTCCGTCCGCCAAGCAGGAGCAGTTCCGATCCACCCTGGCCGATCTGGTCGAGAACGGCCACAAGGTGCTGGTGTTCAGCCAGTTCGTCGATCACCTGAGCATTATCCGCCGTTATTTGGATCGGGAAGGCTTTTCCTACCAGTATCTCGACGGCTCGACCCCGGCCAAGAACAGGAAAAAGGCGGTGGACGATTTCCAGGCCGGCCAGGGCGACGTCTTTTTGATCAGCCTGAAGGCGGGCGGCCTCGGCCTCAACTTGACCGCCGCCGATTATGTCATCCACATGGATCCATGGTGGAATCCGGCGGTCGAGGATCAGGCGTCCGACCGCGCCCACCGCATCGGGCAGGACAAGCCGGTGACCGTGTACCGCCTGGTGGCGGCCGGCACCATCGAGGAAAAAATCGTCCAGCTGCACAGCGACAAACGCGATCTCGCCGACAACCTGCTTTCCGGCGCCGATCAGGCGGCGGGGCTGGATCTGGACGAGATTATGCGTCTGCTTCGTGAATAGCCTTTTCTCCCGAAACGGATCTTGTGGACTTTTAAAGGAAATCAAACAAACCGCAGTTTGATTTCCTTTAAAGTTTCCGGGGTTCCTTTTCGTCGGGAATTATTGTCAAGTCGGTCGTTTTAGTTGACCTGGCGAAAAAACAACCCATTGCAGTATAAACACTGACAATTTTCAAGGAAATCGGGCGGCGGTTGGCCCGATTTTCTTGAAAACTCGACATATTGATTGACAAAATAAATAATACGCCACTTAATTATTGAATTTACGGTTGTCGGGAATATCATCGGGCGGTGTACCGGCCCATTTGTCAGACAGTCGAACGGTCTATTTGATTTGTTTCGGAGAACATGATGCCTCCACCCGACGATTTTTACCAACTTGTATCCAAGTTCCTCCTGCTGGCATCCTATTCGGGCAGGAACGCGGACGGATCGTGGCGTTATGGCCCTCCGCCGGCCGGGGCGGACGGGTTGCGGCATTTCGCCGTGCCGGAACGGGCGGCCGAGGATTTGGCACGCTTCGACTTTTTTTACCGCCTGTTTCCCCGCTTCAATAGCGCGATCAAGCTGTTCGAGGATATCGATTCGACCCAAATCCTGGTCAAGCTGATAGCCTACCGCATTCTCGGGCCCGAACGGATCGAACTCCCGATCAGCAATGCCCAGTACGGCAAATGGATGCAGGATTTGACGCCTCTGATGGTCAAGGAAGGCACCTACACCGGCCTGTTCAACAACATGTCGCTCGATCTCTATGATTTGAACCCGGCCGGCATTCCCGTCCAGGTCAACACCGGCCGATCGTCGCTTCTTGCGCATTTTTTCCTGAAACAATACGAATTCAACCGGAATGGGCAGACCGTCGCCATCGCGCCCGGAGACACGGTGATCGAGGGCGGCATGTGTTTTGGCGACACCGGCCTGTTTTTCGCCCACCTGGTCGGCGAACGGGGCTGCGTCGTCGGCTACGAGTTCGAGCCGAACAACCTGAAGATACTGGAGCACAACCTTTCCCTCAATCCCGAACTGGCAAAGCGGATACGCATCAAGAACAATGCCTTGTCCGACCAATCCGGCCAGGTCATGGAATTCGTCATGAACGGGCCCGCCACCTGCCCCTACTCTCCGGAAATGGGAAAAATGCCGACAGTCCAAGTGAAAACCCTGACCATCGACGATCTGGTGCGGAAAGAGCATTTGAACCGGGTCGACTACATCAAGCTCGATGTCGAAGGCGCGGAAATGGCGACCATGCGCGGCGCGGAGGAAACGCTTCGCCGGTTCAAGCCGAAGCTGGCGTTGTCGGCGTACCACAAACACGACGATGTCCCCGCCCTGACCGAATATCTGCATTCCCTGAATCTTGGATACAAGTTCTGGCTTGACCATTTCCGGGCGTACGATCAGGAAACGGTGTTGTTTGCAAAAGTGTAAAGCGCATGCGGCATGGTATTGGGCAACGATATGAGTGAAAAGGGTTTTCAACGAAAGATACGCTCTCTTATCCCCTATTTGCTGCCGCATCTTTGTTTGTCTATATATTATATAAACATATGTCTCGGCGTGGTGGAATTGATGCCGAACTACCACCCCGTTCGCTTGCAACCCGAAGTGATGGCCGGCTATGCCTTTGGCGCCGTGTTTTGTTCCCTCATACTTCCGCCGGTTCTTGCCCGCCTTGCCAAAATCCCGGCCGCGCTTCCGCCGCTCAAGGCTTTTTTCCGTCAATGGCCGCTTGTTTTCATTATTCTCCCCTGTGTCCTTGTCCGTTTAGCCTGCCGCGCCGTGTACTCCTCGGGCGGAGCATTCTGGTTTGCCTCCAGTTTTACCATCGGCATGACAAGCCCGCTTGTCCTAACGCTCTATTTCAACCAAATTCCCCATGCCAGCCTCGGGTTGGCATTGAGCATGGCTCTGGCCCCGGGCTGGATTGTGTGGAGCCTGTTCGTGCTCGATCCCGGCAGAACCTACATCGCATCCCTGCTTGGCGACTGGTGCGGGGCGGTTTTTTATACAAAAACGCTGGCGCTTGCCCTGACCGGCGTCCTTATATTGATCGATACCTCCCGCTTCCGCAATCACCTTGTACCCAAATGCGCCCCCGGCCCTCCCGATTCTCCGGAGGAAACGGTGCGCAGGCGGAATATCGTCCACATCATCGTCGGCGCGTTCCTGTATTTTCTCACCAGCGGCATGCTGGATGCGCAGCTTTTCCCCGCCATCCCGCCGGAAAGGCTGGATCATCACCCCCCCCAAGTCCTCATCGCCCTGGCGATCGTGTATCCGCTGCTCGGCCGGTTGCTCGATCAAAAGGGGCAGCGGGGATTTCGGGCGTTGATGTTCGGCTGTTCCCTGTTGTTTCTCTTTCTCCCTTCGCTCATGGCGCTGGGCGATCTGCCCGGCTTGCGCGTGTTTATCCACGATCTGGGCATTATCGGCCAACTTACCGTGCTGATGGCGCTGATGGCGTACATGGCGCCCCAGATACGGCGGGGACCCTGGTTTTGCCTCGTATTCAATGCGGTGTTTCTGGTCAGGAGCGGTTCGTACCTTATCGCCTGGACTGTGCGGCAACTGCCTCCCATCAACACGGGGCTGGTTTACCTTGCTTCGACCTGCGCCGCCATCCTGTTCCTGGTTGTTTTGCGCGAAGTCGGGCCGGCTCCGGCTCCGGATAAACCGGAAACGCCGCCCGCTCCCGAACCGGACGGCATCGCCCTTGCCGCGCCTCCGACCGAAACCGAAGCGGAAAATCCAGAAATCATGTTTGATCGCTACACCCTATCGCCCCGGGAGCGCGAGGTGGCGGCGCTTTTGTTGAAAGGCGGGTCGAGCCGCGACATCTCCATCGCCCTCGGCATTTCCGAGTACACGGTCAAGGCGCATGTCCGAAACATATTGGCGAAGTCGGGCGTCACCACCCGCAAGGCCTTCATGGCGTTGATGATAGATCTGAAAAAAAATTGACGAACCGGCATTTTCACCCCGGCCGGATCCGGCTGCGCGCGATTCCGGCCAAAAAGGCCTTGTGCCTACCGACAAAAAACATACACTGCATACTAGGGTTTTGCCGGATAACGCGGTGATGCGGTTATCCGGAAGTTTTTTGTTTCCGGAGCGCCGCCCCCCGGTTCGACAGCCTACTGCGTGGGCGCGCCGCGCCGACTGCGGGTTTGCCTGTTTGGCGCGGATTCACCCCCCGATGGGATGGGGTAACATATATCAACTTACGAGGACACCACATGCACAGGGCTTCAATCATGGTGCTGGCACTCTCGCTCATCGCGGCGGGGTGCTCCGGCGACAGGAAAAACACCGGAGCCGCCGCCCCGGTCGACAAGGGGGCGTCCCCCGACCTGCTGGTGAAGAACGCGGTTGAAACCCGCACCAGCCTTTCCAGCCTCGCCGGCAAGGGGGTGATGCGCATCGTCGATCAGCCCAGCAAGTTCGGCCTGACCGTCAACGCCGACGTGGTGGCCGACGACACCGATCGCCTCCGCATCAAGGCGGACAAGCTGGCCGGCGCCGTGCAGGCGTTCGACGTCGTCATGCTGAAGGACGACATCGGCTTCTACATCCCGACCCAGAAGACCCTTTATCACGGCAAGGTGGCGGATCTCCAGTATTTCGCCTTCCGCTTCGATCCGGACGAAGTCCTGAAGCAGATGCTCCGGCCCGAAACCTCCCTTCTCATGAAGCGCTGGCGCTACGCCTCCCCCCGAGCCGAGGATTCCAAGAACGTCGTGGCGCTGGAAGAGGATGCCGGCCCGAACCGCCCCTATCTCCGCCTCGCCATCGACAAGCGCTCCGGCATGATCAACACGATAGAACAGCTTGACGCCCGGGGCGACGCCATTCTTGTCAAACGCTACGACGATTACCGCGATCTCGCCCGCAGCCGGCGTTCCTCCGGCAAGGTGATTGACGACGGTTCCGTATTCCCCTACCTGATTTCCTTCAACTGGCCGCGCGATCAACGGATGATGGAAATGCGCTTCAAGTCGGTCGAAGGCAATGCCGTGGTCCTGGACGAGGACTTCGACATCGCGACCTCGTCCGACACCCGCTACCTCCCGCTGGTGGAAGCCCGCATGGACGAGTCCATGGGCGACGAACCGCTGGCGGAAAAGGGAGGGGGCCGCGCGGAACCGTTTGACCAATCAACCGAAAGCTGATTCAAGCATGGAAAAAAGAATTCTCCGTTCCATCGCCGACACGGCGTGCCGCAGGTATGCCCTGGTGCTGTGGATTGCCGTCGGCCTTACCGTCGCTTCGTGGCTTCCTCCCATAATCAGCTATTTCCGGGGCGGGCTGCACGCGCCGTTCGATCTGTCCTCCATGCTTCCGCAGGACGTCCCCGCCGCCCGCGATTTCACCCGGGCGGTGGTCGATTTCGATTCGGTGGACGAGGCGGTGGTTGTCCTCCACCTCGGCGCGCCGAACGAGCGCGAACCCTCGGCGGCCCAACTCGCCGCCACCCCCTCCCTCGGCACTCCCGAGGCGAAGGAGGCCCGGCGGCAGGCGCGTCTCCAGTACGTCCAGACCGCCGGCAGGGTGGCGGACGCGATAGTGGCGAAACTCGCCACGGACGAACGCATCCGCAACGTGTTTTCCCGCAAATTCATGCCCGAGGATCGCCAGTACCTCCTGTACGAGGCCCTGCCCTCGTTCGGGCTTCTCCTCCTCGGCGACGGCGAGATCGACCGGGTCCGCGAACTTCTGGAGCCCGCCTCCATCCGCCGTTCGGTCGCGTCGGTGAAAACCAAGCTCGGGGGCGTCATGTCCGGCGGCGGCAAGATGGACGAATGGCTGCTTCTCGACGCCATCGGCCTCGGCACCGTGTTCCAGCGCACAATGGGCCGCTACGGCGTGTCGGACGCCACCGCCGACCCGGCCGCCGGCGGCTATCTGGTGGACAAGAACGCCACCATGCTCATCACCGTCGTCCAGCCCGATCGCCCGGCGCAAAGCATCGACTTCGCCAAAACGGTTTCCGAATTCATCCGCCAGACCTCGACCGAAGAATACGATCAAATCGTCCCGCCCGCCGCCCGCAATGCCATCCGGCTCGAATTCAGCGGCGGCTACGAGGCGGCGGTCGGCTACACCAGCCACGTCAACTCCAACCTGTTCTCCACCCTGGTGACCAGCCTCGCGGGCGTTCTCGCCCTGTTCGGCTTCGTGTTCAAGCGCATCGGCGTTCTCCTCTACATCGGCATTCCGCTGGTGATGGTGGTGTCGTGGACCATCGGCATCGGCTGGATCATGTTCGGGCAGCTGAACATCATTTCCGCCTCGTTCGCGGCCGTCCTGGTCGCCCTGGGGATCGACTACGCCATCCATATTTACAATCGCTACATCGGCGAGCGCGCCGCCGGCGAATCGCTGGAAAACGCATTCCGCATCGCGCTGGAAAACACCGGCTGGGGCGTCATCATCGGCATGGTGACGACGGCGGTCGCCTTCCTCGCCCTCGGCGCCACCCGCTTCAGCCAACTGGCCGAATTCGGCGTGCTGGCCGGGGTGGGCATTTTCCTGTCCGCGCCGGTCATGCTCTTTGTCCTGCCCGCCCTCCTCGCTTGGCGCTACCGCGAAAGTGGCGAGCGCGCCGCCACCCTGAAGCCGTTGGGACTCGGACTCGGCGGGCTGGGGGAGTGGATAGAAACGCATGCGGCCCTGGCGACGACCATCGGGTGCGTGTTGGCTCTCGCCGCCGCGGCGCAATTGACCCTCCGCCCCGACCGCCTGCTGTTCGACGAGCGGGTGTCGAGTTTGCGGCCGCCCGAGCGGGTGTTCGAACTGAGCGGCGAAATATCCCGCGCCTTTTCGAACCGCAGCCTGAATTCGTTGATGCTCCTCTCATACGGCGAGACCGAGGAGGAGGCGGTCGAGGACGCTTCCCGGCTCCAGAGCATCTGCGCCGAAATGGAGAAGGAAACGGTCGTCAACCGGAAGGGGCGGGAAGTCCCGCTTTTCATCGCCTACGAATCATTCCTTCGCTACATTCCGCCGCCGTCCGAGCAGCGGCGCATGCTCGCCATGCTGCGGAAGGCCGATTTGCCGAAAGTCATAGAAACGTTCCGCGCCACGCTGGACGAGGAAGGGCTGGACGAGGAGTATTTCGGCTTCACCATCGCGCTTCTCGAACAGCACCAGAAACGGGTCGAGGACAACACCGTCCTGCTCCCGACCGACTTGAAGGACACGCCGCTGTGGCGCTACCTGAAGCGGTTCATTTCGCAGCGGCGGCGCGTCATCGATCTGCGCCGGGAACTGCCGGCCAACCTGAAGTTCCCGGTCGTGGTGGCATCGCCCGCCGTGGCGCGGTCGGAGGAAATCAAGGCCCGCATCGGCGAAAAACTCGATCGGGACAAACTGCTCGCCCTTTACCACGATCCCGAACTCAACTGGCAGAACCAGGTCAAGCGGGTGGTCGTCTACGAGCCGACCGGCTGGGCGGTGAAAATAAGCGTCTATCCGCCTCTGGACGAATCCACCAAGGCGAGCGATCCGATGGTGGACGACATTTGGCTCTCGGCGGTGAAGAAAAGGCTTGGCATCGCCCCGGACGGCGGCCCCAACGGCCCCGGGACGGTGCTGGCCGGCATGCCAATTCTGGCCCATGAGATGGCCGGCATCGTCAAGGCCGATTTCCGCCGGGTTTCGGTGGCGGTGTTCGCCATCTGCGCCGTCATTCTCGGCTGTTTCTTCTACCGCCATCCCGTCCGGCTGGTGACCAGCATGGCGCCGATCGTCCTGGGGCTCCTGTACCTGCTCGGCTTCATGAGCGTGTTCGGCATCAATTTCAATTTCGTCAACACGCTGGTCATCCCCATCATCATCGG
>JAVBRW010000018.1:0-11179 GCA_031547475.1 Planctomycetota bacterium | reverse complement strand
GAGACGTTTCTCCGCGCCGAAAACGCAGCACACCCCCTAAACGTCATTCCGGCGGTAAAAACAGCCGCTACACCCCTAACGGGAGGTTGAGCCGGAATCCAGAGGGCTTGACACGGACGGTATGATAAACCCTTTACCATCAAACGGTCAAACATGCAAAACGACAGTAATAGAAAAATGAAAACGCCCCTGCCGTCTCCGGGCGAAATGCTGGTGGAAGGATTCCTGCAGCCCATGGGCATTTCGCAATCGGCGTTCGCACGGCATATCGGAGTCGACGCGTGCGTCATCTCCGCCATCGCCACCGGCAAGCGGTCACTGACCATGGATATGGCGTTCAAATTCGCGGCCGCGCTCAAAACATCGCCCGAAATGTGGCTGAACATGCAGATGCTTCACGATCTGACCCGGGCGTATTCCGAAAAGCGGGACAAAAAAATCGCCGGAAGGATCAAGGCCATGGAGCCGGTGGAAGCATAATGGCGCCGGCTACGCATTCTCCGGCGCGGCGGGAAGGCTCAGGGTGAACGCGCTGCCGGCGCCGATCTCGCTTTCCAGCGTGACGTCCCCGCCCTGGGTCAGCGCGATATGCTTGACCAGCGCCAGGCCGAGGCCGGAACCGTCGCTCACCCTCGCCTTGCCGCCGACCCGGTAAAACCGTTCGAAAATGCGGCCGATATGCTTGTGCTCGATGCCGGGGCCGTGATCGCCGACCGTTATCCGCACGCATTCGTTCTCGCGCCGGGCGCGCACCGATATCTCGCCCCTTTCCGGCCCGTATTTGATCGCGTTGTCGACCAGGTTGACCAGCGCGTGGATTATGAGCCGCCGGTTCATGATGGCGGACAGCCCTTCGTCGCACGTCACCGAAAACGTCACGCTCCGCGCGTCCGCCGCGTCGCCGCACAATTCGAGAACCTCGTCGATGACCGGCCCGACCGGGGTCGGCGCCGTTTTCGCCGCGTCCCTGTCCTCGCCCGATTCCATGCCGGCCAGCAAAAGCAGATTGGAGACGATGGCGCCCATGCGGCGGGTGTTCCTGAGCGCCATGTCGAGGAATTCGGCCCGCTCGGTGTCGGTGCCGCCGCCGTCGGACAGCGCCTCGAGGCAGCCCTGGATGCTGGTTATGGGCGTGCGCAATTCGTGCGACACGTTGGCGACGAAATCGCGGCGCATGGTTTCCAGCCGGCGGAGGCGGGTGACGTCCCGCAGCACGGCCAGCACGCCGGTCTGCCGGTCGTCTTCGATGATGGGGGCGGCATGGACGAGAAGAAGCAGTTCGCCGCCCTGTCCGGCGGCCGGCGCGCGGACCTCGCGCTCGACGGCGCGGCCGGAGGCGGAGGCGGCCTTCAGCGCGTCGAGGAGATCGGGGTTGCGGGACACCGTCTCTATCGCCTTGCCGGCGGCGGCGGACGGCACGGACAGCAGCTTTTCCGCCGCGCCGTTCAGCATCATGACGCGCCCGTCCGGGTCGACCGCCAGCACGCCCTCCGACATGTTTTCGAACACCGCCCGCATTTCCTCCCGCTGGCGGTGGATGAGCCTGAAACGGGAATCGAGCTGCGCCGCCATGGCGCCGAGCGCGCGCGAAAGTTTCCGCATTTCCGCCGATCCGGAAACCGGGACGTAGTGGGAAAAATCGCCGGTGGCGAAACGCTCCGCCCCTTCCGCCGCCGCCTCCAGCGGCCTGGTCACCGCCCTGGCGATGAGAAGGGCGAGGGCGAGCAGGACCGCCGTGGACACGGAAAAGCCGATTATGGCCCGCGTCCACCATTGCGACAGACGGCGGTTCAAATCCTCCAATGACGCCGCGCCCCGCACCACCTTGCCGTCGGACAGCGGGACGGCGGCGTAAATCCACTCGGTCTTGAGCGTGGGGCTGCGGCGGATGTCGACGCCGGTGCCGCCGGCCAGGGCGGTCTTGACTTCCGGCCGGTTGCCGTGGTTTTCCATGCGGCCGGCCGCCTCGTCCGAATCGATCAGCACGCTCCCGTCCGGCGATATGATGGTGAAGCGGGTATAGCTCCCCTTCCGCGCCCGCCGCACCAACTGTTCCAGCCTGTCCGTTTCATTCCGCTCCAAAAGGGGTTCGGCCGCCAGGGCGAGCAGGTTCGCGTTGGCCGACATGTCCCGCACCGCGTATTCGCGGTAGGACGATTCGAGAACCCCGGAACCAATCCACGCCAGCGGCAGCAGCGCGGCCAGGCCGCAAACCAGCACCGACGCCGCCACCAGATAATACAGCCTGAATCCGCCCATTTTCCGTTCTTCCCTTTCATCAGACTTTTCAAGGAAATCAAACAAACCGCCGTTTGATATCCTGGAAAACCCGACTTTCATCGGCCGCCAGGCCGTTCATTCCGCCGAAATGCGGTAACCCGCTCCGCGAACCGTTTCGATGCGGTTCCCGGCCCGGCCGAGCTTCCGGCGCAGCCCCACCACCTGGACGTCCACCGCCCGATCGGTCACGGCGTGGAGCGTGCCGCGCACCAGATCGAGAAGCTGCGCGCGGGTGAAAACCACTCCCGGCCGGCGCAGCATGACCTGGAGCATCTTGAATTCGCCGGCGGTCAGTTCGATTTTCCGCCCCTTGACCGTCACTTCCCGCCGATCCGGCGACAGGGTTATTTCGCCCGCCGACAGCTCGCCCGCCTCCGGCTCCGCCTCGCCGTCCAGCGTGCCTTTGCGGCGGAGGAGGGAACGCACCCGCGCCAGCAGGACGCGCGTGCTGAACGGCTTCGGCACGTAATCGTCCGCCCCGGCGTCGAGGCCGGACACCATGTCCTCCTCCTCGGCCCGGGCGGTGAGCATGAGGATGGGCGTATCGGAGGCGTCCGGGCTCTGCCGGATGCGGCGGCAGACCGCCATGCCGTCCATGCCGGGCAGCATGAGATCGAGGATGACCAGCTGCGGCTTCCTCTCCTTGAACAACCGCATGCCTTCCTCGCCGGTGCCGGCGCCCCGGGCGGAATAGCCGTCTTTCTTGAGATTGTACAGGACGAGCGTCCTGATGTCGGATTCGTCCTCGATGACCAGGACGTCGATCTCTCCCTTGTCCATGCCGGTTTTCCCTTACATCAATACTGCGTTCACTCGCAGTCGAAACCGTGCCTGACCATCCTCCCCTCGATGGAGAACACCACCTCGGCCGCGATGTTGGCGGCCATGTCGGCCATGCGCTCGACATTCCGCGAGGCGGCGATAACCACCAACCATTGCTTGCACGAAGGCGGATTGGCCATTATAGCCGCTTCGCCCGCCTCGCGCACCAGGCGTTTCCGCTGGTTGACCTCGCAGTCGGACTTGATCACCCCGCGCGCCTTGGCCGGGTCGGAATCGACTAGGCTGTCGATGCTGGTCTTGAGCATGGCGCGCGCCCGCTCGGCCATTTCGAGAAAGGCGGGCGGCACCGCCACCGGTTCGAGGCGGGATAGCGTCTTCCCCTTTTTCGCTAGATTCTCCGCCAAATCGCCGATGCGCTCGAGAATGCCGGCGATTTTGGCGAGCGAAAAGATGAAGCGCAAATCGCCGGCCACCGGCTGGTAGAGGGCCAGCGTTTTCAGGCAGTTTTCCGCCAGCTCGGCCTCCATGCGATCGATGGCCCGATCCGATTCGATGACTTTCCGCGCCAGCTCGGCGTCGCGATCGAGAAAGGCGGCGGTCGCGTCCCGGACGTTCTGCTCGACATGGGCGCACATTTCCAGCGCCGCGCGGTTGAGTTTTTCCATTTCCCGATGAAGATGCATAGACATTTCAGCCAAACCTCCCGGTCAAATACTGTTCCGTTTCCTTGCGGCCGGGCGAGGTGAACAGCCGGTGCGTCTCCCCCTCCTCCATCAGCTCGCCTTCATAAAAAAACGCCGTCCGGTCGGACACCCGCGCGGCCTGTTGCATGTTGTGGGTGACGATGACGATGGTGTAGTCGCCCTTCAATTCGGCGATCAATTCCTCGATTTTCACGGTCGAACGCGGATCGAGGGCGGAGCACGGCTCGTCCATCAGGATGATTTCCGGCTTGACGGCGATGGCGCGGGCGATGCACAGGCGCTGGTGCTGGCCGCCCGACAGGCCCATGGCGGATTCGTGGAGCCGGTCCTTGACCTCGTCCCACAGGGCGGCGCGGCGCAGGCTGTGCTCGCACACGGCGTCGAGAACGCCGCGGTCGCGGACGCCGGCGATGCGGAGGCCGTAGACGACGTTCTCGTAGATGGTCTTGGGGAACGGGTTCGGCTTCTGGAAGACCATGCCGACGCGGCGCCGCAGATCGATGACGTCGAGATCGGGCGAATAGAGATCCTCGCCGTCCAGGGTGAGGCTCCCCTCCACCCGCGTGCCCTCGACCAGATCGTTCATCCGGTTGAGGCAGCGGAGAAACGTCGATTTCCCGCAGCCGGACGGCCCGATGAGGGCGGTGGCGAGGCCCCGGCGGATGGTCAGCGATATGTTGGTCAGCGCCCGCTTGGCGCCGTAGAAGAAGTTGAGCGATTCCGCCACGACGATGGCGGCGTTGTCCTGGTTGTCCGGCATTAGAAACCTTTCATCGCGTATTTGTCGCGCATGCGCTTCCGGAGAACGATGGCGGCGAAGTTGAGGGCGAAGACGAGAACGAGCAGCACCAGCGCGGTCAAATACACCAGCGGCTTCGACGCCTCCACGTTCGGCGACTGGAAGCCCATGTCGTAGATGTGGAAGCCGAGGTGCATGAACTTCCGCTCGAGATGGATGTACGGCCAGCTGCCGTCGAGGGCGAGGCTATGGGCCGATTTCACCGCGCCGGTCAGCATCAGGGGCGCCACCTCGCCGGCCGCGCGGGCCATGGCGAGGATGAAGCCGGTCATGACGCCGGGGCTGGCCATGGGAAGGATGACCCGCCACAGCGTCTGGAACTTGGTGGCGCCGAGGGCAAGGGATCCCTGGCGGACTTCGGACGGAACCGTCGCCAGCGCCTCTTCGGTCGCCACAATCACCACCGGCAGCGTCAGGAGGCCGAGGGTCAGGCTCGACCAGAGAATGCCGCCGCCGCCGTAGGTGTTGATGCCGGCCGCCACCCGCTCGGGAAAGAAAAAATGGTCGATGCCGCCGCCGAGGCCGTAGATGAAAAAGCCGAGGCCGAATATGCCGTAGACGATGGACGGCACGCCGGCCAGGTTGTTGACGGCGATGCGGGCGGTGCGGGACAGGAAACCGTCGCGGGCGTATTCGCGAAGATAAATGCCGGCCGCCACGCCAAGGGGAAAGGCGGAAATCGCCATGATGAACACGAGAAGCGCGGTGCCGATCAGGGCCGGGAACAGCCCGCCCTCGGTGTTCGCCTCGCGGGGATATTGGCTCAGGAGTTTCCAGATGTTGCCGGCGAAATGGCCGGCCCGGTCGAAAAATCCGTAGCGGTTGGGCCACGATGTTTCGACGACGGACGACAACGGGATGGCCAGTTCTTTCCCGCCCGCGTCGACAAATAATGCCTTGTCGCCCTGATAGCGCTGTTTCACCTCGTTCAGGCGCGCCATTGTTCCGTCCGATTCCGTTTTGATTTCCGCCTCGCGGGCGCCGCACTGTTCGGCCAGCCGTTTCCATTTTTCGGCGTCGGCCGGAACGGCGGCGCGGGTCTGTTCGTACTCGGCCTTCAACGTCTCCATATGGGCATTCTGCCATTGTTCGGCCAAGGCGGCAAGTTGCAGGAGAAGCGGTTCGCCCTCGGCGTTCCAGCCTCGCCGGTATTCGTCCAAACGCTGGCGGAACCGCGCGGGATCGGTGTCGTCGATGCGGGCGCCGCCGCTTTCCGAGCCTTTCAGATAGCCGAGGAAAATGCCGTTTTCCAGACGTTCCACCAGCACCGCTTCGCCGGGATGGGAACGCCCGGCAATGTCTTTTTCGAAAATCCAGCGGAAATCGGCGCCGGAATAGAGATCGCGGTTGCCGACCTTGTACTGGATCCGGACGCGGCCGTCGGGGGAAAGGTCCTGGTTGACCCGGACGCCGAGAAGCTCGCTCCCGTCTGCCAGCCGCACCTGTTCGAGCCGGGCCGGCCACAGCGCCTCGAAGCTGTGGAGGGCGATGAGGCCGGCCAGGATGATCATCATGGCGAGAATGGCGAACAGGCTCAGCCGGGACAGCCAGATCCAGACGGTTCCGTCGTGTTTTTGGCGCGTGGAGGATCGCATCTACAGCCTTCCATAACGCCGGCGCAGCCGTTGCCGGAACACTTCGGCCGCCGTGTTGATCGCAAGGGTCAGGACAAACAGGATGAGGGCGCAGAGGAACAGCGTGCGGAACAACGTGCCGCCGACCGGCGCCTCCGGCATTTCCACCGCTATGTTGGCGGACAGGGTGCGCATGCCGTCGAACGGGCTCAGGCTCAGGATCGGCGTGTTGCCGGCGGCCATGAGAACGATCATCGTCTCCCCCACCGCGCGCCCGAGACCCAGCATGACGGCGGTGAAAATGCCCGGCGACGCGCTCGGCAGCACGACCCGGCACACGGTCTGCCACTTCGACGCGCCAAGCGCCAGCGAGGCGGCGGACAGCGACGGCGGCACGGCGGTGATGGCGTCCTCGGCCAGCGAGAAAATGGTCGGGATGACGGCGAAGCCCATGGCGATGGCGATCACGAGCGAGTTCCGCTGATCATAATGCATATCGCCGATGAACGGTTTGACATACTGTTCGAGCATCGGCGCCAGCCACAGGGCGGCCAGGAAGCCGATGACCACCGACGGCACCGCGGCCAGCATTTCCACCGCCGGTTTCAGCCGCGCGCGCCACACCGGATTGGCGAACTGGGACAGATACATCGCCGCCGCCAGCGCCAGCGGCGTCGCGAACACCAATGCGTACAGCGCCGCTTTCAAACTGCCCCAAATCAGCGGCACCAGCGACAACTTCGGCTCGCTGGTGTCGGATCCGGTCGACTGCCAGACAAAGGCCGGCTTTTCGTAGCCCTCGTACAGCAGGCGCTTGAAAAAGCCCGCCCAGCCGGCCTCGGGATAGGAACTGTCCAGCCGGTAAAAATCGAGGCGCCCGTCCAGCCGCAGGGCAAGCAGGCGATCCGACCGCTCGTTCAGCGCCGCCTTCACCGCCATCGGATGCCGGGAATCGATGTCCAGGAGCTTTTCGCCGGTGGTGGAATAGAGCCAGCGGATGCCGCCGTCCTCGGACAGGGCGAGGATGCTGCGGTCGCGGGTGCCGGGCAGAATGTCGACCACCGCGCCGCCCCTGGCGCGCCATTCGACCGACTCGCGCAGGCGGAATTCGCCGCCTTCGCGGCGCGGGAACCACACCGACACGCCGCCGCCGCTGTCGCCGACGGCCAGCGCGTAATCGCCGGCGAGGAATTCGAGCGAGGTTATGGAATGGCGATCGGGAAAGGCGGGCGTGACGGCGGGAACGATTTTTTCGCCCGGATCGCCCGACAGATCCAGGGACAGCAATTCGCCGCCCGCCGTGCCGAGGTAGAGGTGCGCGCCTTCGGCATCGGCCGCCGCCGAGCTTATCGGGCCGGCATTCCCGAGGTCGATGACGCGCTCGGCCACCTTGCCCTTGCCCCGGTTCAACAGACCCTTCGCCGGGCGGAGGGTTTTGGTTTCGACCGCTCCCGACCAGTAGGCGGCAACCTGGTTGTAGGCGGTTTCGTCGCCCCGGAGAACGGCGTACAAGGGCGCGCCGCGCGCGGGATCGAGCGAGGTTTCGAGAAGCGGCCGGAAACGGCCGGACGGCGCCGCCCCTTCCGCCTTGGCGTCGGGGTAGGCGACGTCCATGACCAAAAGGGTCAGCTTGTAATCGTCCCACAAGACGGAGAATTGCCCTCCGCCGTGGGGCTGGGCGGAAAGGACGCGGGCGTTTTCCCTTCCTTCCGGACGGGAGAACGCGAACGGGCCGGCCACGCCCTTGTCCATGACGGAAAAGCCGACGCGGCCGTCGCGGAGCACGACGCCCGCCACATCGTATTTGCCGGACAAATCGGCCGCCACGCCCATGGCGGCGACATCGCCCGCCTTGACGCCGGCGGGCAGTTCGGCCGTGCCGGCGCGCGCCGCCGCGGCCGACATGAAGAGGGGCGCGGCCTCGCGGACGATGAGGACCAGCATGGCAATCATGGCGAGAATGACGGCGACGCCCGATACGGTGATCAGCGCCGCCGCCAGCTTGTCCGTGACTTTCCTCAAACCGGGTTTGGAACACGCCAAACCCGCGGCGCCGATTTTGACGCGGACGCTTTCCGTGTTCATCGCATCGCCGGCGGGCGCGGGTTTGGCCTTGGAATGTGTGCTCATTCGCCCAGCAGCTCCAACTGTTCGTTCAGGACTTCGATGGGCAGCGCGCCGTAGCCGTCGCGGACCACCAGCTCCTGCCCTTCCTTCGACAATATGAAGGTGAGGAATTCGCGGGTGGCGGGCGGAAGCGGCTGTTTCGGATCCTTCGGAATGTAGACGTAGAGGAGACGCGCCAGCGGATAGGTGCCGTTGATGGCGTTCTCGAACGCGGGCTCGACGAAGTCGCCGCCGTCCTTCGCGGCGATGGGGAGGGCGCGCACTTCGGACGTCTTGTAGCCGATGCCGGAGTAGCCGATGCCGGCCTTGTCGCCGGCGATGCCGTTGACGACGGCGGCGGAGCCGGGCTGCTCCTTGACCGAGTTCTTGTAGTCGCCCTTGCCGAGCGCCTCTTCCTTGAAGAAGGCGTAGGTGCCGGAGGCGGCGTTGCGGCCGTACATGCTGATGTTGAGGCCGGCCCAGTCGCCCTGGAGGCCGAGCTGCCCCCACTTGGCGACGCCGTCATGCTTGAGTTTGCGGGTCGAGGAGAAGATGGCGTCGACCTGCGGCAGGGAAAGGCCCTTGATCGGATTGTCCTTGTTGACGTAGACGGCGACGCAGTCGATGGCGACGGCGACGGCGGTGGGCTTGTAGCCGCGCGTCTTTTCGAACTCCTCGATCTCCGACCCCTTCATCATGCGGGACATCGGGCCTATCTGGGCGGCGCCGGCGGCGAGGGCCGGCGGAGCGGTGGCGGAACCCTTGCCCTCGACCTGGACGTTGACGTTCGGGTACATGGCGCGGAACGCCTCGGCCCAGTAGGCCATCAGGTTGTTCAGCGTGTCGGAGCCGACGGAGTTGATGTTGCCGGATACGCCGCCCCGCTGCTTGTAGGCGGGCAAATCCTCGGCGGCGACACAGGCGGCGACGAGACAGACGGAGGCCAGGGCGATGCCCAGGAGACCCTTCCTGCACACTTTCGCGATCATGTTTTTTCCTTTGCAATGAGACGGCGAATCGCTGCTTTCCCTTTTCCAATCGTGCCGCGAAGTGTAAAAAAACGTCGTTCGGTTTTGATTAAAAAATTATTAGGATTGCGTTAGTTTTTCCTGTCGCGAAAAATCGCCGCCCTTTCGTCAACGGACACATTTTCGCCGACGGTTGATAATTTCACTTTTATTCGGAAGGTTTTGTTTGACCCGAAAACTCGCATACACTATGCTTCCAGTGAAGGGGGAGGTTTACGGGGAGCCTTCCGGTTGCGGCGAGGTGGCCGCGGGCGGCGCCGGGCGGGCTTTTTTCCGCGCAATCGTCATGACAGGGGATTGATTTTTTTTATTAGGAGAAAAGAAATGGCAGAATCCGCGAAGAGCAAAATCGGCACTTTGAAGACCGCCTCCGCCGCGAAAAAACCGGCCGCGAAGCCGGCGGCGAAAAAGCCCGCCGCCAAGAAACCGGCCCCCGCGAAAAAGGCCGCGCCGGCCAAAAAGGCTGCGCCCGCCAAGAAACCCGCCGTGAAAAAAGCCGCCGCCACCGCGACGAAAAAAGCCAAGGCGGCGCCGGCCAAGAAGGCGGCGCCCGCGAAAAAAGCTGCGCCCGCCAAAAAGGCCGCGCCCGTGAAGAAAGCCGCGCCCGCCAAGAAGGCGCCGGCGAAAAAGCCCGCCGCCAAGAAACCGGCCGCGAAAAAAGCCGCGAAATAAATATTCGATCCGCCCCCGTATCCATCAATCCACTGCATTCACACCGGCCGCCGCCGCGCATTGCGCGGCGGCGGTCATTTTCACGTCCCGAAGCCGGCGCCCCGCCCTTGGATGCGCGGAGCGAACAAGCCGATTATCGCCTGGGCGGGGGCGAGCGGCGGGAAATGGCGGAGTTTTTCTATTCACCCGTCCACAAAAGAATGTACAATGAACGCATCCACTGCGCGGCGTCCGCCGGACGCGCGATTTATACCCACTGCCAATGAAATGGAACCCGCATGCCCCCCATCTCCGTCATTGTCCACGGCCTCGGAAACATCGGAAGACAAGCTATCCAGTGCATCGAAGCGGCGCCCGACATGCGCTGCCTCGGCGTTGTCCGCAGCCCCGCCTCGGTCGGCACCAAAAAAGTCGATCTCCGGGGCATTCCCGACTTTTCCAGCCTGGAGGCGCTCGTCGCGGCCGCGGGCAGGCCGGACGTCGTCGTCATCTGCGGGCCGTCGCGCCAGGTCCCCGAAGACGCGGCCCGCTACCTCGCCGCCGGACTCCACACCGTCGACAGCTTCGACATCCACGACCGCATTCCCGAACTGGTCGGGAAAATCGGCAAAATCGCCGCCGAAAATGGCCGCTGCGCCATCACCGCCGCCGGATGGGATCCGGGCACCGACTCCGCCTTCCGCGCCCTCTTCGAGGCGATGACCCCGACCGGCACCACCTTCACCAACTTCGGGCGCGGCCGCTCCATGGGCCATTCCGTCGCCGCCCGCGCCATCAACGGCGTCGCCGACGCCACCTCCATCACCATCCCCATGGGCGGCGGACGGCACTCGCGGCTCGTCTACATCCTGCCGAAGGAAGGCTTCCGCCAGGAAGACATCTCCGCCGGCCTCGCCGCCGACCCCTATTTCAGCCACGATCCGCTGGACATCCGCTTCGTCGCCAGCGCCGAGGAACTGGCGGCGGTGATGGACACCTCCCACGGCGTGCTTCTGGAACGCACCGGCGCTTCCGGCCTGACCTCGAACCAGCACCTCAAGTTCGACATGCGCATCGACAATCCGTCCCTCACCGCCCAGGTCATGGTGTCGTGCGCCCGCGCCGCCACCCGCATGGCCCCCGGCTGCCACACCCTCATAGACATCCCGCCCGTCGCCCTGCTCGCCGGCGACCGCATGCGCAACATCGGCAGACTGGTTTGACGAGTCTTTTGCGCCGCGACAAACGCATCGA
>JAVBRW010000322.1:0-4259 GCA_031547475.1 Planctomycetota bacterium | reverse complement strand
TATCATCCGCGGCCCCAACATCAAGCCGCTGCCGGTGAACAACGCGCCGGCGGGCGATTTGTCCGCCAAGGTGAGTTTGAAGGGCGGCGACAACATTTCCACCGACGACATCACGCCGGCCAACGCGCAGTTCTCGTCCATGCGGTCGAACATTCCGCTCATCGCCGAATACGCGTATTCGCGGTACGATCCGCAGTTCGTCGCGCGGGCCAAGGAGATGGGAACGAGCATCATCGTCGGCGGCGAAAACTACGGCCAGGGCTCGAGCCGCGAGCACGCCGCCATCACGCCGATGTTCCTGGGCGTCAAGGCGGTCGTCGCCAAATCGATGGCGCGCATCCACCGGAACAATTTGATCAACCACGGCGTCGTTCCGCTCCTGTTCGCGAACGCGGCCGATTACGACGCCATCGACGTGGCGGACGAGGTGCGCATACGCGATTTTCCCGGGCAGATCAAGCGGCGCAAGGTGGAGGTGGAGAATGTCACGAAAGGCGGGACATTTATCGCCAACGCCGATCTGACCGACGCGGAAGTGGAAATACTGCTGTGCGGCGGGCAGTTGCCGCTCATCAAGAAGGAGGTGATGGGCAGGGGTGTGTGACGGATTTCCGTTTCATTCTTATCCCGGTCACAAACGATACATCACTGGTAGGGGCGGGCCGTGTTGGCCCCCCACGTTGGCAAACAAAAAACCGTCTGCGCCCCCACAAAATAATATAAAACACGGCGGCCCCAAGGGCCGCCCCGACCGGTGAATGCAATGTTGTCCTATGCCGCTTTCTCAATTGCCGCATCCCCGCCGGCCTTCCGCCACGCTTCCCGCGCCAGTGCTTCGTTCGCGAAAATAATCAGCGTGTTATTGGCGTGCACTTCTTCGAGGCGCGGATCGCCCATTTCGCGGAAGTGGCGGATCATGACGGTGGTCTGGTCGCCGAAGTTGTCGAGAACCTTCTCCTTGTCGAAGGCGAAACCGTCGCCGCCGCCCGCCATGAAACTGTTCATCGCCACCGCATAGGTCTTGTCCGGCGCGAGCGGGACGCCGTTCTTGTCCACGATGCCGGCTACCCGCAGACGGGGCGACGGGCCGGCGCCTTCGGCCCAGGCATAGGCGGTCATGCCGTAGAATTGGGGAAAACCGTTGGTGCCGATGGCGGGCAGGGCATTGAACATGTCGGTAATCTGCCCGCCGGTCATGGCGAAAGTCTGGAGATCGTTCATGAACGGCGTCGCGTTGTAAATGTTCCCCACCGTCACCGGCCCTGAGGACAGGCCGGAACGGATGCCGCCCGAATTGTACAGGGCGAGATCGGCGCCGGTTATCTCCGCCATGGTCCGGCACAGGAAACGCCCGAGCGCGGTGCTTTCCAGGTGGATTTTCTTGTCGGTCAGCAGGTCGCCTTCGGCCACGTCGAACAACATGTCGTTCATTCCGAGCTTTTCGGTGACGACGTCGATGGCGGACAATATGGCGGCGGACGGCCTGGCGCCGGCCACATCGTCGTGGACCTTGAGCTCCATCCGCTTGTACACGCCGCCCGGTGCGGCGGTCAGGGTTATTTCCTGGTAGCCTTCAAGGTAGCGCCCGCCGCTTCCGTACACGGTTTGGCCGATCCATTCCGGAGACGCCCGCGTGTGCGAATGCGCGTCCGCCACGAAATCGACGTTGGGAACGGCGGCAACATCCCGGCCGGTCAACTGGCCGCGCGCGTAGTCTTCCGAATCGTCGTGGCCGACGTGGGAGAGCACGACGACCACGTCGCCCGGGCGGTCGTACGGTCTGACGGCGGCGGCGAGCAGGTCGAGAACGGCCTGCCTGGTGGCGGCGTGGGACGCTTTGCCGTCCGCCGTGACGACGCCGAAATCGTAGCCGTCCAGTCCGCCCTTGTTGGTCGCGCTGGCCGCGTAGGGCGTGATGACGCCGGCGACGATCAGCCGCAGGCCGCCGCCGCCCGGGCCGGTGTCGTCGTACAGGATGACCGGCTCCCGGCCGACGCCGGGAAGCGGACTGCCGTTCCGGGACAGGTTGACGGCGACGGCGGACAGCGGGTTGGCGTCGTTGTCGGCGACGGTTTTCAAAAGCGTGCCGGAATAGTAAAGCGGATCCTTTTCCGGCAGGTTGTAGTCGAAGGCGTGGTTCCCGGGCGCCAGCGCGCGGTAGCCCATCTTCCCCATCAGCGCCGCGACCGAGCGGCCGGAATCGAACTGGGCGTAGGCGCTGCCGCTGAAGGCGTCGCCGGCGTCGAGCAGAAATGTCTTGTAGCCGAGCTTTTCGCATTCCTCGATGCGGCCCTTCAGGCGGGCGTAGCCTATCCTGCCTTTTTTGGCATCCTCGACCACATAGCCGTGGACATCGTTGGTGACGAATACTTTTATGCTGTCGGCGACGGGCGACGGCGGCGGACATTCGGCGGCGCGGGAAAGGGACAGCGGGAGTAGCGCCAGACAACACGGGACGAACAGCCAACGCGTGATGGTTACCTGCATGGAATTCCCCTTTTGTTTGGATTCACAGTTTCGCGTTCGCCCTGATTTCGTCGAACGCCATGTCCCTGAGCAGCTCGCCGTTTTCGAAAACCGTTTCCAGTAAATCCCGCCCGTCCGCCTCGTCCTCGCGGACGGTCCGCAAATTCCCCGCGGCGCCGCGGATCAGCGCCAGCCTGCCTTTTTTCGACATCTTGGTGGTGTCGAGGGGGTTTTTGGCTATATCGTGCCAGACGCCGCCGCGTTTTTGCGCGGAGCACTTGAAGGCGAAGCGCTGGACGTCGCGGTGCGATTTCTGGAGCAGGCCGCCGCCGCAGCCGAAGCAGGACATGTTGGACGCGCTCCAGCCGGCGTTCTTCAATGCGTTCAGGATGTTGTAGACGCCGTCGTAGTCGATGCCGTCGCCCCACAGCAGCCTGACTTTCGGGTTGATCTCGCGGTAGCCCTTGGCGTTGACCGAGGCGCCGTAGCAGCCGGCCAGCATGTCGCAGAGGCGGAGAATGGTGGTCACCGGATCGCCCGAATCCGGGCGGATGACGAGAACGCCGTCGCGGGCCAGCACCTTTTGCCGGAAGGCGGGCGCGCACACGATGTTTTGCACCGCCGCGAAAATGTCGTAGCTGTCCGACACGATGGACACGATGCCCTTCGGGTACAGCCCGAGCACGCGCTCGAACATCGCGGCCTCGCCCTCGCGCCCAAGGGCGGTCATGACGCTGTGCTCGGTCGCCGGCACCGAAAAGGCGCAGACGTCCTTGGCGTTGTAGTAGCGCATGGCGCACTCGATGGCGGCGATGGTGTCGGTGCCGAGGAAGTTGACCAGGTGCGCGCAGCCGCCGATGCCGGCCGCCTCGACGTTCTCGACGCCCCGGTAGCCGAAGTCGTGCAGCATGAAATCGATGCCGGCCGGCGCCGGGGCGGTGGCGTCCATGAAACGCTCGATCATCTGCTTGATCTTCCTGGACAGCGTCGCCACCGTGCACGGATACCACAAATGGCACAGGAGCGTTTCCAGATGGTTGGTGAGGGCGAAGCAGGCCGGGTCGGTGTTTTCGATGGTCATCAGGACGTTGGCGGTCGGGACCACCACGCCTTCCGGAACGGCGCGGATGCGGACCGGGAGGCGGCCGCCGTGCCGGTCGACGATATGCCGCCACATGGCGGAATTGAACATGCCGGGCATGCCGAAATATTTTTCCGAAAAGCGTTCGCCCTCGGCGATGTCCCGCTCATGGACGACCGAACCGATCAGGTGGCGCTTGATCAAGTATTGCAGGCCGAAAAAGGTGGTTTCGGAATAGGTGGCGCCGATCCGGGATTCGAAATAGGAATACACCCCCTCGGTGCCGTCCGGGTATTGGCTGTGATGGGTCAGCTTGTAGCCGTCGGTCATGAGGGTCGGGTTGCCGCCGATGCCGTTTTCGAACATGCCCGTTCCTTTCGCGTCAAGTCAGGTCTTTTCGACCGGCATGAAATACAGTATGCTGTTTCAACGCCGGGGATGCAAGGTGTTGTTTTTTTGTTTCCCGGAAAGAACGGCAACCGGGCAATGGCGGGCTGGACGAGGCGGGTACGGGTTGCGGCCGGTGCCGGATCGGCACGCCGTGGGAAAACAGGATTCCGGTGCAGGTTTACGCCGGCATGTTCCCGTTCGCGCTCCGCGTTTGATCGCCTCTCGAATGCGACATAGAGTATTGGGTGACGGCGAACATGAGGAAGAACAGGAGACTGCCATGCGTTTCGCGATTTTGGTCTACCCCGGAGACTTGAAAGAC
>JAVBRW010000333.1:0-9722 GCA_031547475.1 Planctomycetota bacterium | reverse complement strand
CAACGATCTCGGGTTGAACAAGTGATGTAAGGTTTGAGATTGTAGATTTATCGGGAGTTTTGCAAAATGCGTTTTGACAGTGTGGCGCAAGAGGTTTATTCTGCCGTCAACGTTAATCCCGCTGGATTCCGGCTCAACTTCCCGTTCGGGACGCAGCGGCTGTTTTTACCGCCGGAATGACGCTAAGGTGTGTGTGTGGCGTTTTCGGCGCGGAGACGCGTCTCCGCGCCGAAAATGCCACACACACACTAAACGTCACCCCGGCGTGCGCGCGTAGAACCGGGCGGAAAGCGGGAGGTTGAGCCGGGGTCCAGCGGGCAAAACATGTACTACGGGACTGTACGGTGCGGTTCACATGCGAATTTGTTACACTCCAGTTAAATCTACAATCCGCATTCTTGAATTCCTTTGGGGCGCATCCATGAAAAAAGGCAATCTCGTCGCCGCCCTCGCCTTCGCCGCCCTGGCGGCATTCATCATCTGGCAGAGCGATTCGTTCCCCGCCGGCAAAAAGGGGGTGCCGGGGCCGGCCGTTTTTCCGGTGGCGACGGCCGTCGTCATGCTGATGGCGTCCCTGTCCCTCGCCATCACCGCGCTCGCCATGAAGAGGGAAAGCGACCGGAAGCTCAACCTGGGACGTCCGGACTGCGTCCGCGTCTATATCTGCATGGGCATACTGGTGGCATACGTGTTCCTGGTCCAGGAGGTGGGATTTTGCGTGACCAGTTCGCTTTTGCTGTTCGGGCTGATCAAATGGTTCGGCAAATACCGATTCCACGTTTGCGCGCTGTCCGCCATCGCCGTGTCGGGCCTTCTGTATTTTGTGTTCAGCCATGTGCTCAACGTCCCGTTCCGATTCGGCTTCCTCATCTGAGAGACATGTCATGACCAGCGAAGTATTTGCCAACGTATTCGAACTGCGCACGTTCATCTACATGGTCGTCGGCGTGGCGGCCGGCATCGGCATCGGCTGTCTGCCGGGCCTGACCGCGACCATGGGCGTGGCGCTGGTGCTGCCGCTGACCTTCGGCATGGAGGCGACGCCGGGCATTCTCCTTCTGTTGGGTGTGTATGTCGGGGCGATCTACGGCGGCTCCATCGCGGCCATCCTCATCCGCACGCCCGGCACGCCGGCGGCGGCGGCGACCGTGCTGGACGGGTACGAATTCGCCAAGCGGGGAGAGGCCGGACGCGCGCTCGGCATTTCCACCTTGTCGTCCTTCATCGGCGGCATCATCAGTTGCGTGATCCTGACCATATTGTCGCCGCAACTGGCGAAAGTCGCGCTGAAATTCAGCGCGCCCGAATTTTTCCTGCTCGCCGTGTTCGGCCTGTGCGTCATCGCCAGCATCAGCGGCTCCAGCCTCGCCAAAGGCGTCATGTGCGGAACCCTCGGCATCGCCCTCGCCTGCGTCGGCATCGACGGCATCACCGGCTACATGCGTTTCACCTACGGCAGCATCAATCTGCTGTCCGGCATCAACTACATACCGGTCATGATCGGCCTGTTCGCCATGTCGCAGGCGTTCGACAGCGTCGAGGACATCTACCGTCAGAACGAGGCGAGCAAGAAAATCGACAGCGTGCTGCCGCACAAGTCGGACTTGAGAATAATCGGAAAACTGGCGCCGCTGTTCGGGCTGGTCGGCACCTTCATCGGCATCATTCCCGGGGCGGGAGCCGATATCGGCGCCTTCGTCGCCTACGGACAGGCGAAAAATCTGTCGAAACATCCGCAAAAATTCGGCACCGGCATTCCGGAAGGCGTGGCGGCTCCGGAGTCGGCGAACAACGGCGTCACCGGCGGCGCCCTCATCCCCATGCTGACCCTGGGCGTTCCCGGCGACGCGGTGGCGGCCATCATGATCGGCGCCCTCACCATCCAGGGCCTGCAACCGGGCCCGCAACTGTTCCAGAAGCATCCGGCGCTGGTCTACAGCGTGTTTCTCGGCATGTTTGTGGCGAATTTCCTGATGTGCATCATGGGCTTGTCGTGCATCCGCCTGTTCGTCAAAGTATTGTCCATCCCCAAAACCGTTTTGACGCCGATCATTTTCCTGCTGTGCGTGGTCGGCTCCTACGCCATGGCCAACAACTTTTTCGACGTGTGGACCATGCTGGTGTTCGGGATAATCGGCTATTTCCTGAACAAGGTGGAAATCTCGGCCTCGCCCGCCGTCCTCGGCCTTATTCTCGGCCCGATGGCGGAAAGCAATTTCCGGCGCGCGCTGTTGATGGCGCGCGGCAATTTCAGCACATTTTATTCGACATTCATCACCTGGATTTTCATTTCCCTGATTATCGTGTCGTTGATCGTGCCGATATGGCAGAGGAGAAAAGCGAGGGCAACAAATAACGCATAGTACAGAACCAGGACGAAAAAGCCTTATTTTACCTTATCATCAACAACAGAAAGATGATGCACGTTCATCTATTGTTGATGAAAAAGTAAAACAAGGCTTTTTCGCTCTAATCGTGATCAGGCGCTATGGATAATGCGTTTATCACTTTGCCGGCATTCCCAGCGCCTTGCCCAAAGCGTCCTGGCTTTTCTTGATCAGGGCGAGTTCGGCGTCGTTCGGTATCATGACTTCGGGAACCTGGCCGGTGGCGAGAATCTGATCCTTGGTCATTCCCTGGTTCATCATGAAACCAATGGTGATCTTGGAACTGACCAGGGCGAAACGCTCGGGCGAAACGCCATTGTCCTGGTACAACTTCATAATCGCGTTCGGATCATTCATCACCTTGGAAATCTCGGGCACCATCTTGATGAAAGAATCAAGATCGGCCTGGGAAAGGGGCGGCTGCTGGGCGAGAGCGGCCATGGCCTGCGCCTGCTGCTCGGCGGGGGTGGCGGCGACGGCGGCGCCGCAAACGAGGGCGAAAGCGAAAAGCAATGTGACAAAACGATTTTTCAACACTGTAGCTCCTTGTAAAAAACAAAACCTATCCTACCATGCCACACAATGAAGTATAACTATGCGTTTCTTCATCTGGCCAGTCAAGGGGAAAATGCGGCAACGGCTTTAGTTGGAATAAAAAAGCCGGCCGTCGCGAAGACGGCCGGCCGGAATCGTTGCCATTGCTTTTACCGTTTTACCTGGCGCCTACTTCTTGCCCTTCGCCTTGGCCTTTTTGGCGGGAGCCTTGACCTTGACGGCTTTCTTGGCGGGAGCCTTTTTCGCCGGAGCGGCCTTCTTGGCGGCGGCCTTTTTCGCGGCAGCCTTTTTCTCCACCTCGTACTGGGCGCAGGCGAGACGGGCGATCGGCACGCGGTAGGGAGAACAGGACACATAGTTCATGCCGGACTTGCAGCAGAACTTGACGCTGGCGGCATCGCCGCCGTGTTCGCCGCAAATGCCGATCTTGAGGTTCGGACGGCTGGCGCGGCCGCGCTCGATGCCGACGCGGACCAACTGGCCGACACCTTCCTGGTCCAGCGTCTGGAACGGATCGTTCTTGAAGATGGCGGCGTTCTTCTCGTCCGTGTAGAAGGGCAGGAAGCGGCCGGCGTCGTCGCGGGACAGGCCCATGGTCATCTGGGTGAGGTCGTTGGTGCCGAAGCTGAAGAATTCGGCGGTTTCCGCGATCTGGTCCGCAATCAGGGCGGCCCGGGGAATTTCGATCATGGTGCCGACCAGATACTTCACCTTGGACTTGGCGGCCTTGATGATGGGATCGGCGACCGCGCGCACCCGGACCTCGAGAAGTTCGAATTCCTTCTTGGCCATGGTGAGCGGGATCATGATTTCCGGATGCACCTTCTTGCCGGACGCCGCGACCTTGACGGCGGCCTCGATGATGGCCTGGACCTGCATTTCGAGGATTTCCGGATACGTCACGCACAGGCGGCAGCCGCGGTGGCCGAGCATCGGGTTGCTTTCGTGGAGCTGGTCGATGCGGGCGCGGACCTTTTCCTCCGACATCTTGGCGACGTGGGCCAATTCCTTGATGCCTTCGTCGTCCTTCGGGGTGAATTCGTGGAGCGGCGGATCGATGAGGCGGATGGTGACCGGCAGGCCTTTCATCGCGTCGAATATGCCTTCGAAATCCTTCCGCTGGTACGGAAGCAGCTTGGCCAGAGCGGCCTTGCGGTGCTCGACGGTGTCGGCCACGATCATGGTCTGGATGGCGAGCTGGCGCTCGCGGCCCTCGAAGAACATGTGCTCGGTGCGGCAGAGGCCAATGCCTTCGGCGCCCATTTCGATGGCTTTGCGGGCATCCTGGGGAGTATCGACGTTGGTGCGGACGTTAAGGGAGCGGATATCGTCGCACCAGCTCATCAGGATCTTGAATTCGGGCGGCAGAATCGGATCCTTCAAAGCGAGCTGGCCGGAGTAGATGGCGCCGGTCGAACCGTCCAGGGTCAGCCAGTCGCCTTCGCGGAACGTCTTGCCCTTGACTTCCATCATCTTCTTGTCGTAGTGGATGTCGAGGATTTCGGCGCCGACGATGCAGCACTTGCCCCAGCCGCGGGCGACCACGGCCGCGTGCGAGGTCTTGCCGCCGGTGGCGGTGAGAATGCCCTGCGCGGCGTGCATGCCGCCGACGTCTTCGGGAGACGTTTCCTTGCGGACCAGAATGACTTTCTTGCCCTGCGCGTACGCGGCTTCGGCGTCCTCGGCCGTGAACATGATTTGGCCGGCGGCGGCGCCGGGAACGGCGTTGATGCCTTCGCCGACGAACGCGTCCTTCAGCTTGCCCTTGTCCGCCTCGGCGATGACCGGGTAGAACATGCGCTCGATGTCTTCCGGAGTGATGCGGGTGACGGCATCTTCCTTGGTGATGAGCTTTTCCTTCACCATGTCGACCGCGATCTTGAAGGCGGCGGCGGGCGTGCGCTTGCCGGTGCGGCACTGGAGCATGAACAGCTTCTCGTCCTCGACGGTGAATTCCATGTCCTGCATGTCCTTGTAGTGCTTCTCAAGGATGAGGCGGACCTCCTTGAGCTGCTTCCAGGCGGCGGGCAGGTATTTGCCGAGGTCGGACAACTTCAGCGGAGTGCGGATGCCGGCGACGACGTCTTCGCCCTGGGCGTTGATCAGGCAGTCGCCGAAGAATTCGTTCTTGCCGATGGAAGGATCGCGGGTGAAGCAGACACCGGTGCCGGACTTGTCGCCGGTGTTGCCGAACACCATTTCCTGGACGTTGACGGCTGTGCCGTGGAGGTCGGTGATGCGTTCGACGCGGCGGTAGGTGACCGCCTTTTCGGCGTTCCACGAGCCGAACACCGCCTTGATGGCGCCCCACAGCTGCTCCATCGGATCCTGCGGGAAGGCTTTGCCGCCCATGTTCTTCTTGTAATAGTCCTTGAATTCCGCGCACAGTTCGCGCAGGCTTTCGGCCGGGATTTCGGGATCGGTCTTGACGCCGAGCTTCTTCTTCATTTCGGTGAGCATGTGCTCCATGGGTTCCTTGGACAAGCCCATGGCGGTGGTGGAATACATCTGGATAAAGCGGCGATAAGCATCGTAGGCGAAGCGCGGATTGCCGGTCTTGGCGGCGAGGCCCTCGACCGAGACGTCGTTCAGGCCGAGGTTGAGGATGGTTTCCATCATGCCCGGCATGGATCGGGCGGCGCCGGAACGGACGGAGACGAGGAGCGGGTTTTTAATATCGCCGAATTTCTTGCCCGTGGCCTTTTCGAGTTTTTTCAAATTCTCCTTGACGTCGCTTTCGAGATCGCCCGGCAACTTGCGGCCAAGTTTGTAATACTCGGCGCAGGTGTCCACCGTGATGGTGAAACCGGCAGGCACCGGCAGGCCGATGGAGGACATTTCCGCCAGCCCCTGTCCTTTGCCGCCCAAAACATCCTTCGGCAGGCCCCTGCCTTCGGCTTTGCCATTGCCGAAGAAATAGACGCGTTTCTGTTTTGTCGCCATAAACTCTCTCCTTGAATTTTCCTTGACCATTTTAAAAGGGTTGACATGCAAGATCGTCGAAATGCCGATATGTGAAAAAATTGGGGGATCCGAGTTGAAAAATGAATTTATGCATTTTTTGAATTTGGTCTTCATTAACTCGAATTACGAAATTTGCCGCAGCCTCGCCAAATTATGTCCAGCATTCCCCATTTCAAAAGGGAATGGGGCAATGCTTACCACCTACTATATCGGCATATTTTG
Organism: Planctomycetota bacterium; assembly: GCA_031547475.1. Lineage (GTDB taxonomy): Bacteria > Planctomycetota > SZUA-567 > SZUA-567 > SZUA-567 > JAJBSZ01. The sequence continues at coordinate 3,594 of JAVBRW010000333.1, read as the reverse complement.
GGAAAAAGGACGCCCTATCTTTCGAAATCCGCAAATGGACAATGCGGAGACAACCCACTCACCCGGGATCGTTCATAGCGCCGCGATACAAGCACCGCAAATCGAGTGCGTTTAACGGAGTATTGCATATTGTTTTTTTTCGTCAACCAAAATCGGGCGAATAGACATGCCGTTCACTTCGTTTCCAAAGATTGCATGACATCGCGGGCGATGAGAGCCATGCGTTCAAGCGGGAAGGGCTTTTTCAGGAGGTGCGTGAAACCGCAGTCGTACAAATCGCACTCGTGCCATTCGTCCAAGGAAGCGCCGATGGCGACAATGAAACGGTGGACCCCGTGGCGCCGGAGATAATAGGCGATTTCGGCGCCGTGCCGCTTCGGCAGGCGCAAATCGAGAATGAACAGATCGAAGCGCCGCGACTGGACCGTTTCCATCGCTTCCTCTCCGGTCGTCACCTCGATGACTTCCATCTGTTCGAACTCCAGCAGAGCCCGGAGAAGCCGCCTGACATCGGGATCGTCGTCCACCACCAAAGCGCGCGGACGGTGACGTGCCTGGATATTTTTGACAAATTCGCTGCCGGAGGAGTCGAGCTTCGACGCCAAGCGGTGCGCGTTGAGATCGAGCCGCCCGAGAATGTGCAGAACCGCGTCCATATCCTGGCCGGTGGACACGCCCCATTGAATGATGTCGAGGTTTTCGCCGCCCGCCTCGAGATGGTGGACTATCTTTTCCGCCAGATCGGGATAGTCCTGGAATTCCTTGTGCAAAATGCCGAAATCGTCGTTGTCCAACTCGCGCCAATACGCAACGCCCCGAATGTGCTGTATCCAGCGCTCGCGGACGAACTTGTGCCAGAACCGGCGATGCCAGTCCTCGATGGCCGAATAACCGATATCGTAGCCCGCCTTTTCCGACTCGAGCCATTTGTGCTTGTACGCTTCCCGGCTCGCTTCCTCGAAAATGCTGTGCGGTTCAACTCCATCCGGCATGTTGCGTCTGCGGATGGAAGTCTGCCCAACCAAATGTCGGCGCACGGAAAAAGACGATTCGCTTTTCTTCATCTCAGATCAAAGCCTGAATGATTAAATAATTTATAAACATATAATAATAAATTTACATTTATACGCCAACAACATCACCTATCATATTACGCTATGGCGCGGTAAAAGCAATCGCAATGTTACACCGAAACATCCATTCGCACTCTCAAAAATGCAATGATTTGCCGCCGCAATAGTTGCGACGGCAACAACCCGAACATCAACACGAATCGAATTGTCAAATTGCTTTTATTTGGCATCAAAGTCAAATACCAGCCTTCCGCCGACGATGGTCCGCACCGCCCTGCCCTTGAGTTGCCAGCCGCGGAACGGACAATTTCGCGAGCGCGAATGGAACTGCTCCGGTTCGACCGTCCATTCGCGATCGGGATCGATAATGACCAGATCGCCAGGCAGGCCGACTTTCAAACGGCCGCGCCCGAGTTTCAGAATATCCGACGGACGGCTGGTCATGGCCGGAAGCACTTCCGCCCAGGTGAACTGCCCGGTATGGATCAGTTTGGTCGAAATAACGCCCAGGGTGGTTTCGAGACCGATCATGCCGCAGGGAGCGGAAGCGAATTCCAGTTCCTTCTCCTCCTCCAATTGCGGCGCGTGATCGGAAGCGATGGCGTCCAGGGTGCCGTCCTTCAAGCCTCGGCGGCAGGCTTCGACATCCTTCAAGGTGCGGAGCGGCGGCGCCACCTTGTATACCGGATCGTAATCCTTCAAGCAATCCGAGGTGAGAGTCAAATGGTGCGGCGTCACCTCGGCGGTAACCCGGACGCCGGACGCTTTGGCGCGGCGGACCAGCTCGCACGAGTTGGCGGTGGAAATATGCTGAATATGGATGTGGCCGCCGGTGAGGCGGGCGATGGCGACGTCGCGGGCGACGACGATTTCCTCGCACTCGTCCGGAATGCCCTTGAGGCCGAGAGCGGTGGACATGTAGCCTTCGTCCATGACGCCGTTGCCGAGGAGCGACTTGTCCTCGCAGTGTTCGAGAATCGGTTTGTCCAGCATTTTGGCGTAGGACAATGCCTGCCGCAAAAGGCCTGCCGTCGGCACCGCCTGGCCATCGTCCGAATAGGCGACCGCCCCGCCCTGCGCCATCTGGAACATTTCAGCCAGCTCCTCGCCCTTGCGGCCCGCCGTCACGGCGCCGACCGGGAAGACGTTGGCGAGAGCGGCGCGCCTGGCTTCGCGGCGGGTGAAGATGATGGCCGACTCGGTGTCGATGGCCGGTTCGGTGTTCGGCATGGCGACGACCGAGGTGAAGCCGCCCGCCACCGCCGCCATGGCGCCGGAGGCGATGGTCTCTTCCGCTTCGTTCCCGGGCTCGCGGAGGTGGACGTGCATGTCGATAAGGCCGGGCGCCAGCAGCAGCCCGCCCGCGTCGATCTGAGTGGCGCCGTCGCCGGCCGCCGCCTCCGCCGCGCGCAGGTCGGAACCGATATAGGCGATGAGCCCCTCCTTCACCGCGATGTGGCCGGTCAGGTCAAGGTTTTCGCTCGGATCGAGAATTTTGGCGTTCTTTACAATTATGGAAGACATGAGGATTCTACCTTTTCATCCTGAATCTTGAGTTCACTCAACACCGGCGACCAACTGCAGGACCGCCATCCGCACCGCCAGCCCGTTGGCGACCTGGCGGAGAATGACCGACTGCGGGCCATCGGCGACTTCCGGCGACAGCTCGACGCCGCGATTGACCGGGCCCGGATGCATGACGACCAGATCGTCCTTGCCCTTCCGCAAACGCTCCTTGGTGAGGCCGAACATCTGGATGTATTCGCGGATGGAGGGGAACGGATTGCTGCCGCCCTGGCGCTCGAACTGGATGCGGAGCATGTTCAGGACATCGCATTCGCGGAGCGCGTGATCCATGTCGTGGCAGACCTCGACGCCCATTTTCTCGATTTCGCGGGGAATGAGGGTGGTCGGGCCGACGACCAGGACGCGGGCGCCGAGTTTGGTCAGGCCCCAGATGTTCGAACGCGCCACCCGGCTGTGGGCGATGTCGCCGACGATGCCGACGGTGAGCCCGGCAATCTTGCCCCTGACCTCCCGGATGGTGTAGAGGTCGAGAAGCGCCTGGGTCGGATGCTCGTGCGAACCGTCGCCGGCGTTGACCACGGCGCAGGACACGGCGTTGGCCAGCTTCCACGGCGCGCCGGATGCGCTGTGGCGAAGCACCATGATGTCGACCCCCATCGCCTCGATATTGAGGGCGGTGTCAATCATGGTCTCGCCCTTGGCGACCGACGTGCCGGCCTTGGAGAACATGAGGATGTCGGCCGACAGCCGGCGGGCGGCGAGCTGGACCGCCACATTGGTGCGGGTCGCGTTTTCGACACACAGGTTGACGAGGGTGCGCCCGGTGAGCGCCGGAACCTTCTTGTTGGGCCGGGTGCAGATTTCCTTGAACGAATCGGCCCGGTCCAGAATGAAGGTTATTTCCTCGGCCGAAAGCTCCTCGAGTCCGAGCAAATGCTTGCGGGTCCATTGCATGGCATTCTTCCTTATGCTGCGGTTTCCAACCATCATTCCG